>JAWLGW010000698.1:0-4365 GCA_041690735.1 Planctomycetota bacterium | reverse complement strand
CGTGGTGCTCGCCGCCGGCGTGGGCGTCGCGCTCGGCTGGCCGCAGATCGCGCCTCTCCTCGGGCTCGGCGCGCCGGTCGACGCGACCGCGCCGCACGTCGGCGCGGCCGACGACGCGCTCGCGCTCGACACCCTCCCCGGCTACGAGCGGGCCGTACACCACTACACGCAGGCGCTCGGCCACGACGAGCGCAGCGCCCGGGTGCTGACCGGGCTCTCGCGCGCCCACGCGCTGTGGGCCCAGACCCTCCTGTTCGACGCGGCGGACCTCGAGGCGCGGGCCGACGAGGACCCGGCGCGCCGCGGCGAAGCGGCGGCCATCCGACGGGAGGCCCAGCGGCACGCGGAGACCGCCCTCCAGCGGGCCGAGGACGCCGTGCGCCACGGGGCCGGCGACGCCGACGCAGAGGTGGCGCTGGCCGACGCCCTGCGCCTGACGGGCGACGCTACCCGGGCCCGCTCGCGCCTCGATCGGGCCCTGACGCTCCGCTCCACCCCCTCGGCGGAGGCCCTCCGCGTCGCGGCGCTGCTGGAGGCGGCCGCCGCCAGCGGCGACCTCGCGGCGGCCCGCGTCAAGGCGGAGGAGGCGGTGGCCGAGGAGCCCGGGCTCATCCGGGCGCGCCTCCTGTTCGCCCGGTCGCTGCTGGCGGCCCGCGACGTGGGCGCCGCACGCCAGCAGGTCGAGGCCGTGCTGCGGCGGGACGGCCAGCACCCGCGGGCCACCGCGCTGCGCACGGCCATCGAGGAGGGCCTCCCGCCCGCGCCTCCCACGGTCGACGTGCCCACCCCGACCGCCGGGGCGGCGCCCGCGCCGGATGCCCCACCGGCCCCCGAGGCCCCGACGCCGACTCCGACCCCGACCACGGTGCCGTCGGCCTCGCCGACCCCATCGCCGGCCACCGCCCCCACCGAGCCCTCCCGGCGCCGCGAGGAGGACGAGGGCGGCGCCGTCCCCACGGGCCGCGACTACAGCTGGTACATCCGCCAGGGCGACGAGCGCCTGGAGCGGGGCGACGTGCAGCGCGCCGCGGCGTTCTACGAGGCGGCCCGTGGCGTCCGGCCCAGCGGCTCGGAGGCGCTGACCGGCCTCGGCTACGTCGCCCTCGAGCGGGGCGACGCAGCGGGCGCCGCCGCACAGTTCCGCCAGGCCACCAGCATGGGCTACGCCGAGGCCTACATCGGCCTCGGCGCCGCGTACCGGCGGGCCGGTCGCGCCCAGGACGCCATCACCGCGTATCAGGGCTACCTGAACCGGCTCCCGAGCGGCCCTCGCGCGGCCCAGGCGCGTCGGCAGATCGAGGAGCTCCGCGCCCAGCTCGCGCCCCCCGAGCCCGCCGAGCCCCCGACGGCCCCCGCGACGCCGACGGCCCCCGCGACCCCGACCCCGGCTCCGCCGACCGACGAGGGCGCCCTGCCTCCCCCCCGCGGCGCGACGTCCCCGCCCCCGGAGGACATTCCGGCGGTGGAGTCGGACCCGAACCGCGATTGACCCCTCCCGATCCGTTCGACCGCCCCCCGAAAGGCGGGCGCACGACGAGCGACAAAGCTGGTATCGTCCGCCGCATGCACGGGCGGGCCTTGTCCCCGAGCCCCATCGCCGTCTTCCTCCTCGGGCTCGCGGAGCGCGCTGCCGACGGGAGCGTGGAGGTCGGGGGTCGTCACCTTCTGCTCCGCCGCGGGCAGGTGGTGGACGTGCGCCCGGCCGACGGCGACGGGGATCTCGCCACCTTCCTGCGCGACTCCGGGAGGGTGCCCGCGGACGCGCTCGACCGCAGCGTGCACGAGGCCCACGCGGAGGGCGTGGAGCTCGAGACCGTGCTCGTCCGGCGCCAGCTCCTGAGCGCCGACGCGGCGCGCGACGCCCGCCGGGGGCTGTGGCTCGATCGCCTGGTGCGGGCGATGGCGCTCGCCCAGGCGGAGGGGCGGGAGTCCGCGCTGGTGCTGGCCAGCGAGCCGGTCCCCGGGGACGCGCCGAGCGTCAACCTCGTGACCCTCGTGCTGGACGCGCTCGAGCGCCGCGCCGCCGATCACGACGCGGGCGAGGTGGGCGGGCGCGCCGACCACGAGCTCGAGTGGCTGCCCGGCCCGCACGGGGAGCGCGCGCGGCGCTGGGCGCGCTTCGACGCGGCGCGGCCCTCGGTCGCCGCCCTCTTGAAGACCGAGCCGGCCGCCGCCCCGCGCATCGCGGCGCTGGTGCGGGCCGGGGTCGCCCGCGTGATCGGGCCCAACGGCGCCGAGCCCGCGCCCGCGGCGCCCCGGCGCATCCACCACACCCCTCCGCTCGGGATGTCGCTCGGGATGTCGCTCGGGATGTCGCCGGTCCCGCGCCCCGCCAGCCCTCCCCCCCGCGTGAGCCTCTACGACGACGAGCCCCTGCCCACGGTGGCGCTGCCGACGTTCGCCCTCGGCGAGGCCACCCTCGACGATCCGGTCGACGCGCTCGAGCGCCAAGCGGCCTACCGCGAGCAGAGCGGCGCACCCGCAGCCGAGCGGGCCCGCGCCTGGCAGCAGGTCGGCGACGCCTGGCTCGAGCGCTTCGGCTCGGTGGAGGAGGCGGCCCGCGCCTACCGCGAGGCCGCCGCCGCCGCTCCCGACGACCCCGCGGTGCTCGAGCGCGCCTCGGACCTCTGCGCGGTCCTGGGCCAGGCCGACCTCGCCGTCGCCTACGCGCGGGCGGCCGTCGCGGCGGCCCCCGAAGGCCCCGCGCGGGCGCGCGCGCTCACGCGGCATGCCCTCTGCTGCCGCCGGCTCGGCAAGCTCTCGGAGGCGCTGGGGGCCCTCCGCGCCGCCGCCGGCGCGGACCCGACCGACCCCGAGCCGCTGGCGCTGGCGGCCCACCTCTGGAGGGAGCTCGGGCGCCCGCGCGACGCGGCGCAGGCGGCCACCGAGGCGCTCGAGCGGGCGGGGGACGCCGGCTCGACCACGGGGCTGGCGCTGGCGGCCCTGGCGCTCGCGCTCGAGCCGGGCTCGCCGGCCCGCGCGGAGGGCTACGCGGTGGAGCTGGCGCGCCGCGGCCTGGCCGAGGCGGCCATCGCCGTCCGCGCCGACGCGGCTCGCCACACGAGCGACCCCGACGCCCGCCGGGGGCTCCTCCTGGCGGCGGCGGAGCAAGCCGAGCTCAGCGATCGCCCCGACCTGGCCGCCGAGCTCCTGACTCGGGCGTTCGACGCGGAGCCCCACGTCGACGTGCTCTACGAGCCCCTCGACGCCGACCTCGCCCAGGCCCAGGCCCCCCTCGAGCGGGCCCTCCTGCTCGAGGAGATCGCCGTCGCGGCACCCGCAGAGGCCCAGCCGGGGTGGTTCGCGCGGGCGGCGGACGCTCGGTTCGAGCTGCCGGGCGACGGCGCCTGGGAGACCGAGCTCCGCATCCGCGCGCTCGAGCTGGCGCCCGAGGACGAGGACTGCGTGGCGGCGCTGCGCGCGGAGTCGACGGCCCAGGACGACCCGCGCCTGCTGGTGGACGCCCTCGAGCGGGCCGTGCTGCGGGGCCGTTGGAGCGCGGCGGAGCCCCAGCGGCGCGTCCTCGAGGAGCTCGCGCGGCGCGCCGAGGCGGAGCTCGGGGCCTCCGCCCGCGCCGTGTGGGCGTGGCGCCGCGTGCAAGCCCTGGCGCCCGACGCCCCGACCGCCGCGCGCGAGCTCGAGCGGCTCGCGCCGGCGCTCGAGGCGCACCGCGCGCGCCGCAAGGAGCTCGAGGACGCGGGCGCGGGGCGCGAGCTGGCCGACCTCCTGCGCGACGACCCCGAGCGACGGCGCCACGCGGCGGGCCTCTACCGCGAGCTGCTCGCCGCGAGCCCCGACGACGCGAGCCTGGGCGACGCGGCCGAGCGACTGGCCGCCCTGCTGGGCGACGAGGCCGGACGGCTGGAGATCCTGGCGCTCCGCGGGGCGCATGCCCCGACCCCCCCCGAGCGGGTCCGCCTGGCGGCGCGGCGGGCCGAGCTGGCGGCCCTCCGAGGCGCGTGGCGAGAGGCGGCCGCGGCCTGCCAAGACGTCCTCCGGGACGCGCCAGCGCATCGCGAGGCCGCCGTGCGCCTGCGGCGGGCCGCCTGCCGGCTCGGCGACGGGGAGCTGCTCCGCGAGGCGCTCTCGGCCGAGGCGCGGCTCGCGCTGCCGCCGGCGCAGCGGGCCCGGGTCCTCACGGCCCTGGCGTTGGCGCTCGAGGAGGCCGGCAGCATCGACGAGGCCCTCTCCTGCGCCGAGGGGGCGCTGACCCGCGACTCGCGCAGCGCCGAGGCCGCGCTGCTCGTCACGCGCCACCTGAGCACGCTGGAGCAGCCGCGGGCGGCGCTCGGCGTCGTACGAGCGCTGTTCGGCGACTCGCCTCCGATCCTCGAGGCGTGGGCCCGCGTGGCCCGCGACTCGGGC
>JAWLGW010000697.1:0-4371 GCA_041690735.1 Planctomycetota bacterium | reverse complement strand
CGAGGTCGAGGCCTGGCTGGACCGGCACGGGCGGGTGAGCACCTACTTCGGCGCGCCGACGGCGCCGTCGGGCGCCCCGGATCGGCAGGCCGGCCTCGCGGCCGAGGCCGAGGGGGAGGCGGCGCCGGCGGTCCTGGGCCAGTCCCGCCTCGACGCCTGCCAGGTGCTCCGCTGGCGCGAGCGGGTGTGGTCGGTGCAGTTCCACCCCGAGATGGGCGCCGCCGAGACGCGGCTGGCCGTCAGGTGGCGCAGCCCCCGCCTCATCGCCGAGGGGGGCGATCCGGACGCGGTGGCGGCCGCCGCCGAGGACACGCCGGACGGGGGCCGCCTGCTGCGGCGGTTCGTGGAGCTGGTGCGCCAGCGGTAGCGGTTCCTGGACGCTTCTGGAGCCAGCCCGTATGTTCGGGCCCACGCTCGGGCCCGCTGGCGTGCGCGCTCGCCGGTCCCGCCCTTTCGTGAGGTGGCTCGTGCTCCTGCCCGTCCGCTCCTGCGCCCCGCTGGCGCTCCTCATCGCCCTGTTCGCCGCGCCCGCGGCCACCGCCCAGGAGGCGAGCTGGCGCTCCGAGGTCGACACCCTGGTCGACCGGTGGGCGGACGACGTCGGCTCGTCGCGCATCGAGCGGGCCCGGGCCGTGATCGAGCGGCACCTGGTGCGGTTCCCCGACGACGCCGAGGCCCTGCTGGAGAAGGCGCGGCTCACCCTGGCCCTCGAGCCCGACCCGACCTCGCCGCCCCGGATCCAGGCCGACCAGGCGCGCACGTTCTGCAAGGAGGCCCAGCTCGCCGCCGACCGCGCGGCCGAGCTGCTGAGCGACGACCGCAAGGGCGCCGCCCTGGCCCTCGGTTTCCTGGCGGCGCGGCAGGGCCTCGACGCCGAGCTGAGCCGCATGCGGATCTCGGGGGCGGACGACCCGGCCGCGCAGCGGCTGGTCACCGACCGGGGCGCGGACATGCAGGGCCGGCACCGTCGCCTGCAGGAGGCGCGCGGCGACGTACCCGCCGACGAGCTGCTGCGGGTCGAGCGGGAGCGCCTCGACACCCTGCGCCACGTGGACCGCCTCGGCTCCTATCCCCGTCCGATCGGGATCCATGACGTGGCCGGGGAGCCGGTCGACCTGACCGCCTATCACGGCAAGGTGCTGCTGGTGCTGTTCTGGTCCAGCGAGGTGGGCGAGTGCGGTCCCCTGCTGGCAGAGGTGCAGCAGCTGTACGCCGACCTCCACGACAAGGGGCTGGAGGTGCTCGCGATCAGCTGCGACAAGGAGCGCGCCACCTTCGACGCGGCCACGGCCGGCCTCCCCTGGCGGCACTGCTTCGAGGGGAAGGGCCTGCTCAGCTCCGTGGCCCAGGCCTGGAGCGTGCGCGCGCTGCCCGACGGGGCGCTGATCGACCACTCCGGCCGGGTCCGCTACCTGCGTCCCTGGCGGTGGGGCCTGCGCCTGGCGATCGAGGACCTGCTCGAGCGGCGGGACCGCTCCTCCTGAGCGCGCGGTGAGGCCTCCGCTCCCAGACGCCGGCCGGGCGGTGGACACGGCGTCCTGCGCCTGCTGCGGGTCGACGCGGGGGGTGCCGGCCGGCCGCGCCTGGCTGCTGCCCGCGCTGGCCGACCACGTGCGGTGCACCTTCTGCGGCCGGACCTACGATGCCGCCACCGGCGAGTCGAACGCGGGGGTGTTCGCCCTGTACCTCCTGTGCCTGGCGACGGTGGCGGCGTTCGCCCTCGCCGCCTGGGCCGTGGCGCCGCTGCCGCCGGGGCCATGAGGCGCCTGGCCCTCGCCCTGTTGCTGGTCACCTGCGCCGTCGCGCCCGGCTGCGCCCGGCCGCGCCGCGCCCGGGCGCTGCCGGACCCCGCCCTGGCGCGCTGGACCGGCGCCCCGCCCGGCCCGGCGCAGGTGCGGCAGGCGGCCGCCTGGCTGCACGACGAGCTGGTGCGGCGCTACCCGCCCTGGCCGGAGGGCATGGTCCGCTCCCGCGACTTCCCCGCGCTGCCGCTGGTGGACGTGCTGCCGGTGCAGGACGGCGGCCGGTGGGGCCTCGACACCGGCCTCCTCCAGCGCACCCTCGAGGAGACGGTGCGCACGGACGGGCTGCTGCGCCTGGCGGCGGACGAGCAGGCGGTGCCCGACTTCCTGCGCGAGGCGCCAGCCGAGCCGGCGGCGGAGGGCGAGGCGGCGGCGCCTGCCGAGCCGAGCCTGGTGCTGCAGGGGTGGGCGGCGGCGGACGGCAAGTTCCACCTCGTCCTGCGCCGCCGCGCCCGCGGCGAGGAGGACGAGCGGCTGGTGACCGTCGAGTCGGGCCGCGCCGAGGGCTTCTAACTCAGCGTCCTCCCCGTCTCGGCGCCCGTTGTCGCGTGGGCGCGACGCCGTCACGCGACCGTGCCGTCTGCCCGTGGCCCTTGTCAGGGGTCAGTTTGGGCGCACGGGGCGCGCGAGCCTGTCAGCTTGGCAGAGCCAGGTTCAGCGCAAGCCTCTATGTCAGCGCCGCTTGCGGAAGGCATGACATGTGCGCCCCGCCTTCTGTTGCTGGCGGACAGCTCCCGCCCCACACGAGAGAGGCACGGCTCGCATGAACCTCGACAAGCTCACCATCAAGTCCCACGAAGCGCTGGTGGCGGCCAAGGACCTGGCCACCCGCAGCGGCCACCCCCAGCTCGGTCCCCTCCACCTGCTGTTCGCGCTGATCCAGCAGGAGGAGGGCGTGGTGCGCCCGATCCTGGAGAAGGTCGGCGCCTCGCCCCAGGCCCTGGGCGCGCAGCTGGTCGGCGCGCTCGATCGGCTGCCCAAGGCGCAGGGCGGCACCCTGGGCATGGACCCGGCCCTCGAGAAGGTGTTCGCCCGCGCCGAGCGGGCCATGAAGGACCTCGGCGACGAGTTCGTGTCGACCGAGCACCTGCTGGTGGGCCTGACGCAGGTGGACGGCACCTGGGCCGACCTGCTCAAGCAGGCGGGCGTCACCAAGGACGTCGTCCTGCAGGCGCTCAAGACGATCCGCGGCGGGCAGCGCGTGACCGACCGCGAGCCCGAGGAGAAGTACCAGGCGCTGACCAAGTACACCCGGGACCTCACCGCGCTGGCCCGCGGCGGCAAGCTCGACCCGGTGATCGGCCGCGACGGCGAGATCCGGCGGGTCATGCAGGTCCTCAGCCGCCGCACCAAGAACAACCCGGTGCTGATCGGTGAGCCGGGCGTGGGCAAGACGGCGATCGCCGAGGGCCTCGCCCTGCGGATCGTGGCCGGCGACGTGCCCGAGGGGCTCAAGGACAAGCGCGTCCTGGCCCTCGACATGGGCGCTCTGGTCGCGGGCACCAAGTACCGCGGCGAGTTCGAGGACCGCCTCAAGGCCTTGCTCAAGGAGATCGAGGCCGCCGAGGGGGCGATCATCCTGTTCATCGACGAGCTGCACACGGTGGTCGGCGCGGGCAAGGCGGAGGGCGCGCAGGACGCGGCCCAGCTGCTCAAGCCTGCCCTGGCCCGCGGCGAGCTGCGGTGCGTGGGCGCCACCACCCTCGACGAGTACCGCCAGTACGTCGAGAAGGACAAGGCGCTGGAGCGGCGCTTCCAGCCGGTGTTCGTCGGCGAGCCCTCGGTCGAGGACACCCTCACGATCCTGCGCGGCCTCAAGGAGCGATACGAGGTGTTCCACGGGGTGCGCATCCAGGACGCGGCCCTGGTGGCGGCGGCGCGGCTGTCGCACCGCTACATCTCGGAGCGGTTCCTGCCCGACAAGGCGATCGACCTGGTGGATGAGGCGGCCAGCGGGCTGCGCATGCAGCTCGACTCCTCGCCGGTGGAGATCGACCAGCTGTCGCGGCGGATCCTCTCCATGGAGGTCGAGGAGCAGGCGCTCAAGAAGGAGAAGGACAAGGAGTCCAAGGAGCGCCTGGCGCGGATCCAGAAGGAGCTGGCGGACCACCGGGAGCGGCTGTCGCAGCTCAGGGCCCGGTGGGAGAACGAGCGGCGCGAGATCGAGCGGATCCGCGAGCTCAAGGAGAAGATCGAGGAGACCCGCGTCACCGAGCAGCAGATCGAGCGGCAGGGCGACCTCAACAAGCTGGCCGAGCTGCGGTACTCGGTGCTCCCGGCCCTCGAGAGGGAGCTGCAGGAGCTGCAGCGCGCCATGGAGGCCAAGGACAAGACGGGGCGGCTGCTGCGCGAGGAGGTGGCCGAGGAGGACATCGCCGCGGTGGTGGCCCGCTGGACCGGGATCCCGGTGGAGCGCATGCTCGAGAGCTCCCGCGAGAAGCTGCTCAAGATGGAGGAGCGCCTGGCGGACCGGGTGGTCGGGCAGCGCGAGGCGGTCGCCAGCGTGTCGGCGGCGACCTGACCCGTCCTGTCGACGCCGTCGTTCAGCTCCCGGACCTTCGCGGCGTCG
>JAWLGW010000696.1:0-4378 GCA_041690735.1 Planctomycetota bacterium | reverse complement strand
GGCCGAGCAGCGGGCCGCTTGGAGCCAGGGGAGCGTGGGGCGGGCCCTGGCCCCCGAGGCGCTGGAGCTGTCCGCGCTGGCCGAGCGGGTGATCGACCTCCTCGCCAGCGGCGAGGCCTCGCAGGACCCCTACGCGGTGATCGACCTGTTGACCGCCTGGGTCACCGCCGGCAAGGCCGCCACCCACGAACAGCGAGGCCGACTGCGCCGGCTGATCTCCCTGCTGCAGCGCACCCTCCGGGACGCCCTGGTGCAGGGCGCGCGCGGCGCCCCCCCGGCCGAGCGGCTGTCGGGCGCGCGCCCCGACCTGCTGGCTCGCCTCGCCGACCGGCCGCTGCCCCGCCTGGAGGCGGCCACCCTCCGCCTCGACGCCCTCGAGGAGGAGATCGACCAGAACGTCAACGTGAAGTTCCTCCTCGACGGCCTGGTCCTCGACCTGTGCGAGGGCCTGCAGCCCGAGCGGCGAGCGGGCTCGCGGGGCTGAGGGTCCCTGCTCGCCCCCTCCCCCAAGCAGGCGCCGCCTCCCCGGAGCAGGCGTAGCGGCGGCCGCGGGCCCGGTCGATACTGCGCGCTCGCAGCGACCGGAGCGGGAGGACGCATGGCCCGAGCGCAGCGGCAGCCAGACGACCCCGAGGTCCTGGCGACCCTCGAGCGGCTGACCGCCCTCGCGGCGCCTGACGACCCCTGGGACCGGAGCCCGGGCTACGTCCACAACGGCTGGTCCTGTCGGTGCGCCCACGCCCCGCCCGAGCTGGCGCCAGGCGACTGGTTCATGGCGGTGCCGGTGCGGGACGCGGCCCACGCGCGCGCCCTCGAGCAGGAGTGGGAGACGCGGCAACGGGGCGAGACCTGGGGCGGGTCGATCTGGCACTCCTACGAGCCGCGGAAGCGAGGCGGCTCCAGCCGGGCAGGGAGCGAAGAAAAGGATGGGAACCGGCCCCTTCGGGTTCACCCTTCAGTTCGCTAGAATTCGGCGCCCCCGGAGCCGGCGGCGCAGCCGTCGCGGAGCGAGCGCATGGAAGACGAGCACCTGTCCTGGATCGACGCGCTGCGTCGGCTCGCCCTCGACGATGGGGACTTCCCTCTCGACGCCTACCTGTTCCTGTACGAGGCGCTCGACCGGGCCCAGAAGATGGTGGGCGAGCGGCGCCACGTCTCGGGGCGTGAGCTGCTCCAGGGGGTGCGGGAGCTGGCGATCGAGCAGTTCGGGCCGCTGACGCTCATGGTGTTCGGCCACTGGAACGTGCACCGGACCGACGACTTCGGCCACATGGTGTTCAAGCTGGTGGACCACGGGCTCATGGGCAAGACCGACAGCGACCGGCTGGAAGACTTCGTCGACGTGTACGACTTCCGCGACGCCTTCTGCCCCGACCACCTGGTCGCCTCGCTCGACCCGCGCTGCCTCAAGCCGACCTTCCAGCCGCGCACCATCCGTCCCACCAGCCCCCGGCCGCCGGTCGCGCAGGGATGATCCCCGGGCCGGCTCCGGCGCTGGGCCCCCGGCTGCGACGCTGGGGCGTGGTGGCGCTGGCGACCGCCCTCGTCCTCGGCGTGGGCTTCGCGCTGGAGGACGTGTTCAACCCGTTCCTGATCGGGTTGCTGCTGGCCTACATCCTCAACCCGCTGGTGGAGGGCCTCGAGCGCCGCGGCGTCTCGCGCGGGGTGGCCGTCCCGGTCCTGTTCGGGGCGGTGCTGCTGGTGATCCTGGGCGCCGTCGGCTTCGCGACCTTCGAGGCGGCGGGGCGCCTGGTCGCCTTCAAGCAGCGCCTGCAGGGGGAGCCGGTGCTCGACCCCCTCGACCCCGAGGATCAGCTGTTGATCGAGGCGCACCGCGCCCTGGTCGCGGGGGAGCCGGCGCCCGACCTGCCCCCCGCGGCGCTGGGCCTGGCGCGGCGCGTGAGCCAGCACGGCGACGAGCTGTTCGTCGACCTCGACGGCGACGGCGAGCGCAAGGTGGGGCTGGCCGAGCAGCTGACCACCCTCGCCGCCAGCGAGCTGGGCACGCTGAGCATGGGCGAGGACGACCTCAAGAAGGCCGCCCGCGCCTTCGAGTCCCACGCCTCCTCCCTGAGCGACTGGGGCGTGCGCCTCAGTCAGGGGATCCGCCGCTCCCTCTCGCAGCTGGGGCACTTCTTCAGCTACGTGCTGCTGGTGCCCCTGTACACCTTCTTCCTCCTGCAGACGTTCCCCAAGCTGCGCGAGGCCGTGCGCGACCACCTGCCCGCCGAGGCGCGCCCCCGGGTGGTGTCGATCGCCCGCACGATCGACCGGCAGGTGGCCGCCTTCTTCCGGGGCAAGCTGCTGCTGGCCCTCTGCAAGGGCCTCACCACCTGGATCGGCCTGTGGTTGGCGGGGGTCCCCTTCTCGTTCTTCATCGGCATGGGGGCCGGCCTGCTGTCGGTGGTGCCCCTGCTGGGCCCGCTGATCGGCGGCGCCTTCGCCGTGGTCGTCTCGTATCAGGGCCCCGAGGGCTTCGCGCTGCAGCTCCTGTGGATCGCCCTCGCCTTCGGCGCGGCCGAGGTCGTCGAGGCGGTGGCGCAGCCGGTCATCCTGGGGCGCGAGGTGGGCCTGAGCCCGCTGACGCTGATCATCTCCTTCTTCGTGTTCGGCGAGCTGTTCGGCCTGTTCGGGGTGCTCCTCGCCGTGCCCATCGCCTCGGTGGTCAAGACCCTGTTCCTGGAGCTGGTCCTCCCCGAGCTGCGCGCGCTCGCCGGCGCCCCGCCCGACGGGCCCGCCGATCCGGAGCCCCCCCTCGCGGTGCCGTCGTTCGGCCGCGGCTGACCTCACCCTTGCGTTGATCGCAAAACACCGATAGGTTGACGGGCATGGTTCCGCCGCTGACGACGCCCCCCGGCGCCCCACCCGACACGACCGATCCCGACCTGCGCCCGATCGAGGGCGAGGCGGCCGATCGGGAGCTCGCCGCCCTCGCCAAGGCAGTGGGCCACCCGGCGCGGGTCGCGATCTTGCGCCTGCTGACCCGCAAGAACGCCTGCGTGTGCGGCGAGATCGTGAGCGAGCTGCCCCTCGCCCAGTCCACCGTCTCGCAGCACCTCAAGGTCCTCAAGGAGGCCGGGTTGATCCAGGGCGAGGTGGACGGGCCGCGAGTCTGCTACTGCATCGACCCCCGCACCCTCCGTCGGCTCAAGGTCCTGGTGGCCGGCCTGTGAGCTCCTTCTTCGACCGACATATCGGTTTTCGGCGATAGGCGATTGTAATGACCGCCCCCACCAGGGTCCTGTTCCTGTGCACCGGCAACTCCTGCCGCTCTCAAATGGCGGAGGGCTGGGCGCGCCACCTGTGGCCGGGCCGGCTGGAGCCGTACTCCGCCGGGATCGAGACGCACGGCCTCAACCCGCGCGCGGTGCAGGTCATGAGCGAGGCGGGCGTGGACATCAGCGCTCACCGCAGCAAGACGCTGGCGGACCTGCGCGACGTCTCCTTCGAGGTGGTCGTGACGGTGTGCGGCCACGCCGACGAGACCTGCCCCGCCTTCCCGGGGCGGGTGCGCAAGCTGCACGTCGGCTTCGACGACCCCCCCAAGCTGGCCGCTCAGGCTGCCGATCCCGAGGCGGCGCTGACCCCCTACCGACGGGTGCGCGACGAGATCCGCGACTTCGTGGCCCGCCTGCCCGAGACCCTCGAACGACGCTCCCAGGAGGACGACGCATGACCGCTCCCGACGCCGAACGCATCCGCGACACCGTCCGTGACGGCTACGCCAAGGTCGCCGTGGCGAGCTCGCTGGCTGGCGGCTGCTGCGCCCCCGCCGGGGAGGCCGGGGGCTGCGGCACCCCCGCCAGCTCCCCGGCCGACTTCGCCGCGCAGCTGGGCTACACGCCCGAGGAGCTGGCGGCCCTCCCGGAGGGGGCCAACATGGGCCTCTCCTGCGGCAACCCCACCGCGATCGCCGCCCTCCGGCCGGGGCAGGTGGTGCTGGACCTCGGCAGCGGCGGGGGCTTCGACTGCTTCCTGGCGGGGCCCAAGGTGGGGCCCGAGGGACGCGTGATCGGCGTCGACATGACGCCCGAGATGCTCGGCAAGGCCCGCCGCAACCTCGCCGGCTATCGCGAGCGGACGGGGCTCGACAACGTCGAGTTCCGGCTGGGCGAGATCGAGCACCTCCCCGTCGCCGACGCCAGCGTGGACGTGGTGCTGAGCAACTGCGTGATCAACCTGTCCCCCGACAAGGCGCAGGTGTGGCGCGACGTGGCGCGGGTCCTGCGGCCCGGAGGCCGGGTGGTGGTCTCCGACGTCGCCCTGCTGCAGCCCCTGCCCGCGGAGATCGCCGACATGGTGCAGGCGCTGATCGGCTGCGTGGCGGGCGCGGTCCTGCTCGAGGACTACCGGGCCATGGTCGAGGCCGCCGGCCTCG
>JAWLGW010000695.1:0-4378 GCA_041690735.1 Planctomycetota bacterium | reverse complement strand
ATGGCAGGCAAGAGCTTCAAGGGCAATCTCGAGGTCCTCAACCTCAGCGACATCTTCCAGTCGCTGGCGATGAACCGCCACTCGGGCACGCTGGTCGTCAACGACGGCAAGCGCGAGAAGAAGATCTTCTTCGCCGAGGGTGAGATCTCGCTGCTGTCGTCGGGCCGGCGCATGCGCCTGGGCGACCTCCTCATCTCGAACGGCAAGATCACCGAGGACGACCTCGACCTCGCCCTCAAGCTGCAGAAGCAGAGCCGCAAGAAGCTGGGCGAGATCCTGGTCGAGGAGGGCTTCTGCGAGCAGGAGGACATCGACCGCCTGCTGCGCCAGCAGATCGAGGAGGAGCTGTACGACCTCTTCCTGTGGCGCAAGGCGGAGTTCGAGTTCATGGCCGACCAGATGCCGGACGACATGATCCGGGAGTCGCCCAACCTCACCCGGCTGTCGATCAACACCAACTCGCTGATCATGGAGGCGCTCCGCCGCCTCGACGAGTGGTCGCTCATCCAGGACGCGGTGCCCACGACCAAGGAGGTGTTCATCGTCACCGACGTCGACGCCCTCATGGCCGCCGAGGTGCCCGACGCGATCAAGGGCGACTACGCGGCGATCGACGGCAAGACCACGGTCGAGGGCCTCACCGACACGTTCTTCATGAGCGAGTTCGAGCTGTGCCAGAACCTGGCCACGCTGGTGAAGAGCGGCGCCATTCGGGCCCTCACTCAGGAGGAGCTGGTCGAGCGGGCCGAGACGTCGTACGCCCTCAACGACTTCCAGGGGGCGGCGGCCCTGTACGGCCGCCTGGCCGAGTACCACCCGGACGAGGCCAAGATCATGATCCCGCTGGCGGACAGCCTCCGCCGGACGGGGGTCGAGAAGCAGGCGCTGCACATCTACGAGGCGCTGGCCGAGCAGCTGGAGCGGGGAGGGCAAGACCCCGACCGGCTCCGTCAGTGCTACGAGGCGATCCTGCAGCTCGACCCCTCCCGCCAGGATCTGGTGCGGCGGATCGAGGACCTCGACCTGCGCATGGCCTCGGGGCCCTCCAAGAAGGGGCTGGTGCCGATCCTGGTGGTCGTGCTCCTGCTCGTGTCGGGCGGCGCCGCCTTCGCCTTCCGCGACGAGATCAAGGAGATGCTCGCGCCGCCCAAGTCGAGCGGCACGGCCGACGTGGCCGAGATGCTCGACACGACGCTGCGGCTCAAGGATCAGGCCGAGCGAAGCCTCAAGAAGGGGGACCTGGCCAGCGTCGAGCGCAAGCTGCGCGAGTGGCACGACGTTGCCGTGGAGCTGTGGTCGCAGCATCCGGACTCGGCCGAGGCGGCGCGCCTCTCGCTCCCGGTGCAGGTGACCACGATCCCGGCGGGCTTCGAGGTGCACGTCAATCGGCGCTATCAGTCGACGACCTCGATCGACGAGCCCACGGTGATCTGCACCTACCCGCCGACCAGCGAGTCCAGCGGCGTCACGGTGCACGTCTACGCCCCCGGCACCAAGGAGGAGCGGTTCAGCGCCACCCTCGATCCCAAGCAGTTCAACGCCGTGGTGGTGCGGATCTACGAGGACCCGCAGGTCACGTTCATTGCGGACGGATGGCTCGACAGCGGCGTGGCGCACGCCGAGGGGCTGGAGGCGTTCGTCGCCCCCTCGCGCACCGGCCTGCTGCGGGTGTTCCGGCACGACGGCGGCAACCTGCCCCTGGTGAAGGGGTGGGACAACGTCGTGCGGCTCGGCGGCTACGGGCATCGGTTCAGCGCGCCGGTCGTGCTGGGCGACGCGCTCTACATCGGCGTCACCAGGTTCAAGGGCAGCGGCGGCGTGGTCATGCTCCCCCTCCGCAAGGGCGAGCTGCCGGGCGAGCCGCGCCCCCTGTTTCGCGCCCCCGGGCAGGTGGTGGCGCGACCCGTGGTGCTGCCGACCGGCGGCAGCCTCGCGCGCGGGCGCGTGGCCTTCGCCACCCTGCGGGGCGAGGCCTACGGCTTCCCCCTCGCGGGCGGCGAGGCGGACTGGCAGACCCCCCTGGACGGCCAGGTCGAGGTCGACCCGCTGCACTTGCCCGAGGAGACGGACGCCGCGCCGGCAGGCGCCGTCGTGTTTGCGACCGAGGCCGGGCGCGTGGTCGCCCTCTCCGCGAGCGACGGCCGGGTGCTGTGGCGGAGGGTGTTCTCCGCGAGCGCCGTCGCGCCGCCGCTGCGCTTCGACGGCCGGGTCGTGGTCTCGCTGCAGGACGGGCGGGTCGTGTCCCTCGACCCCGCGACCGGGGCGGAGCAGGTGCTGTACACCGAGCCGAAGGGGAACGCCCTCGAGCTGGTCGCCTCGGAGGAGACCCTGTTCGCGGTGACCTGGGGAGGGCGCGCCCGCGCCCTGACCAAGGGCGGCGAGGTCCGCTGGGAGCGTGACTTCGGCGCTCCTCCCCGCGCGCGGCCGCGGCTCGCCATCCACGCGGGGCGCCTGGTGGTGGTGATCGACAGCCCCGAGTTCTGCCTGCTCGAGCCCCACACCGGCGCGATCGTGTGGCAGGGACGCTTCCTCAAGGGAGCCCACGGGGGCCGCGCCGTGGCGCCGGTGGGGGTGTTCGGCGACCTGCTGATGGTGGCGACCGACAAGCAGAAGCTCCACGTCTTCCGCCCCACCGGGAAGCCGTAGCAGGGAGGATCCATGACGCGGTCTCGCCGTCCCCTCTCCTGGCTCGCCGGCGTCGGGGCGCTCCTGCTCCTGGCGCCTGCCGCCGACGCCCAGGAGATCGTCACGCCGGAGGAGTTTCGGCGCCTCGAGCCCGCGCAGGCCGACGGCAAGCGCTACCAGATCCTGTATCAGAAGTACCTCAAGCTGTTCGGCGATCAGCTCAAGCTGCACGGCGGGGTGGGCGAGGACGGCAGGAGCCTCTACCACGGCTTGACCGGCCGGCTGTTCGTGCGCGATCGGGAGCTGGCGCGCAGGCTGCTCGCTGATCGCGATGGGGCGGGTCGCCCGCTGAGCAGCAAGGTCTCGAACCTGCGTCTGGTCGGGACCGCGCGCCGGACCGCCCGCAACCTGCTGGTGCTGCTCGTGGACGAGGTCAGCCTGCTGGACTCGCAGCGGGAGCGGTTCGAGCGCCTCTCCAAGCAGCTGAAGCCGGTGGACCAGGAGGGCGCCGCCGGGCAGCGGGAGGCGCTGGCCAGGCAGATCGAGGAGACGGTCGCGGCCTACCCCGACGACCGCGAGGAGACGGCGCCGCTGGTGGCCCAGCTGCGCGAGGAGGCGCGCAAGATCGTGTACGACGCCTTCCCGCCCCTCCCTCAGGGCACGGCGGAGCGTATCGCCGCCGGCGCGAAGTACCAGGACGTCGCCCTGCTGGGTGAGGTGTGGTACCACCCCGACGTCAGCGACGAGGCGCGGGCTCGGGCGGAGGAGCTGCTCGACCAGCTGCAGGCGCGGCGCTATGGCGGCAAGTGGCTCCCGTTCGAGGAGTTCCAGCGCGCGCTCGGCTTCGGCAAGGGCGGCGAGGGGCAGTGGGTGCCCAAGGAGCGGCTGTGGTTGGAGGCCGCCGCCGCGGCTGAGAAGGAGCGCCTCAAGGGGGGCGTGCCGCAGGTGCCCTACCCGAAGGAGCTGCTGGAGAAGGCCATGGCGCGGGGAGAGATCCTCCGCGGAATGCCCAAGAAGTTCGTGGTCGCCGCCTGCGCCAAGGCCCTCGGGCCCCAGGGCGCCTTCCCCGTGCGCGTGGAGACGTACGAGGAGGTGATCGACGACGCCGAGCGGAGCTGGGAGCTGTGGGTCATGCTCGACGGCACGCAGGTCTACTTCCTGGGGGAGATCGTGGCGGAGAAGAAGGCCGCGGGAGGGAAGCAGTGACGCGGGTCATCATCGCAGCGCTGACGCTGCTGCTGGTCACGCCTGGCGCCGTCCGAGCCGAGGAGCAGCGGCCGGTGATTCGCGGGTGCGCGTTCGTGCCCGAGGCGCTGTGGGGCAAGCTCCCCGACGACATGCACGGGAAGAAGGTCTACCTGGAGGGGCGGTGGCTGCAGCTGTACGGCGACTGGCTGCTCCTGCACAAGGGCCCGATCGACACCAAGGGCTTCTTGTGGGTACCCGACAGCCACGTGGCCCTCAAGCGCGTGCTGGCCATGGACCGCGACAGCGTGGGCGAGGCGCTGAACAAGAAGGACTCCTCGGTGCGCGTGTTCGGCGAGGCGGTGAAGGGGCGCCAGGGCGTGCTGATCAAGGTGGATCGGGTGGAGCGGCTGCCCGACGAGGACCAGCAGTTCCTCACGCGGCTCCAGCAGCTGGGGCAGGACGCCGGCCGGATCCAGGAGCTGGCCCGCGAGTGCCGGGAGCGGGCGCGACGGTTCGATGACGCGCGGCTGTCGGCGGTGACGAGCCAGATCACCCGCACGGAGCT
>JAWLGW010000694.1:0-4392 GCA_041690735.1 Planctomycetota bacterium | reverse complement strand
GCCGTGTGCGGGAAATCCGCACGCACGGTTTGAAAGGGGCCCTCAGGCGCCCGGTCTTGCGGGCCAACTGCCAGATTGGCGCCTGAGGGCTACCAGTGGATCGCGCGTTGTTCCTGCTCGCCTTGGCGGGGTTGTTCGCGTACGGGCTGCTCGACAACGCTCGGGGGCCCCTGTTCCCCGATCTGCTCGCGGCGCTGCGCCTCAGCGACACCGCCGGCAGCCTCATGTTCGCCCTTGGCTCGGTGGGCACCATCGGCGCCATGGTCGCTCTGCCGGCGGTGGTGCGGCGGGTGGGGGCGCTGACGACGCTCCGCCTGGCGCTGGGCGGCGCCGCGGCGGCCACCTTCGCGTACGGCACCATCGACGGGCTGCTCGGCCTGGTCGTGGCGTCGCTCGGGTTCGGCCTGGCGCTGGGATCGATCGCCCTCACCACCAACCTGCTGGTCGAGCAGGCGGCCGGCGCCGGGCGTCGTCGCCGCGCCCTCGCCGTGCTGCACGCGACCTACGGGCTAGCCTCCCTGTCCGCGCCCCTGTTCGTCAGCGGCGCCAAGCTCGCCGGCTTCGCCTGGCGGGGAGTGTTCGCGGCGGCCGCCACGCTCCCGCTGGCGCTCGTGGCGGGGGCGCTGCTGCTGCGACGGCCCGAGCGGGCGGCCCGCCCGGAGGCGCCGGGGTTGCCGGGGCGCGAGGAGCTGCTGGTCGGGATCATGCTCGGCTGCGCGGTCGCCGGCGAGCTGATCGTGTCCACCCGGCTGGTGCTCCTCCTCGAGCGCAGCGGCCGCTCGCCCGAGGTCGCGTCGCTGGCGCTGTCGGGCTTCTTCGTGGCGTTGCTCGCGGGACGGATCGCCCTGGCCGCGGCGCCGTCCGCCTGGAGCGGCCCGCGCTTGCTCGCCCTGTCGGCCCTGGCCAGCGCGCTGATCTACGCGGTGGCGCTCGGGTTCGAGCCGCTGCTGCTGGTGGCGGTGGGCTTCACGATCGGCCCCTTCTTCCCCCTCACCATGGACCTGCTGGCGGAGCGGTTCCCCCAGCGCCTGGAGGAGGCGTTCGCCTCCGCGCACCTCGTGGTGTCGGTCCTGCTGGTGATCGCCCACACGGCGGTGGGCGCCCTCAGCGACTGGATCGGCCTCCGCCACGCTTGCCTGCTGGGGATCCTCACCCTGTCCCTGGCTGCCGCGCTGGCCCTGAGGGGGCGCGGACGTCGGGCGTAACTCCTTTCTGCCCGACCGCCACTCCTCTTTTTTCGGACAGTTGCGCCATCCGGGCGCCTCATCCGCGATACTGAGACTCATTCTCAACACGCGACGGAGAGATCCTCGTGACGAACCTCGCTGCCCTTCCCCGAAGCGCTCCCGCTCGCATCTCCGGCTTCGCGCCCGAGGCGGAGTTGACCGTCGACCTCATGGAGCTCGGCCTCACGCCCGGGACCCGGGTGGAGGTCATCCGCAGCGCGCCGTTCGGCGACCCGATCGAGGTCGACGTGCTGGGCGCCCGCCTGGCGCTGCGGCGCAGCGTCGCCTCGCTGGTCCTCGTCACCCCCGAGTGATCGGCGCCTCATGACCGCTCCCGCCGACGCCCCGCCGCGCGTGCGGCGGGTCGCCATGGTCGGCAACCCCAACGTGGGCAAGTCGACCCTGTTCAACCAGCTGACCGGGCTCCGCCAGCGGGTCGCCAACTACCCCGGCGTCACCGTCGACGTCCGCGAGGGGGTGGCCCTCGGCGCCGACGGGCTGGAGCTGCAGCTCCTCGACCTGCCCGGCACCTACAGCCTCCACCCGCGCGCCGCCGACGAGGAGGTGGTCCTGCGGGCGCTGGTGGGCGAGGACGAGGCCTTCGAGCCGCCGCAGGTCGTGCTCGCCGTCCTCGACGCCTCCAACCTGCGCCGCAACCTGTACCTCCTCAGCGAGCTGTGCGACCTCGGCGTTCCGGTGGTGGTCGCCCTCAACATGGTCGACGAGGCGCGGCGCGGCGGCCTGGAGGTGCCGACCGCGGCCCTGCGCGAGGCGACCGGCCTGCCGGTGGTCGAGACGGTGGCCTCCCGCGGCGAAGGGCTCGACGACCTGCGCGCCGCCCTGGCGCAGGCGGCGGAGCCCGCCACCCGGCGGTGGCGGTTCGAGGCGAGCGACGTCGAGGAGCGGCTGGAGCAGGCGCTCGGCGCCACGGACTGGGCGCGCTTGCGCGCCCTCGAGGGCGAGGACGCCGCGCTCCGCGAGCAGACCGTCGCCGCCCGCTACGCCTGGATCACCGCCGCCCTGCAGGGGCGCGACGTCGCCAGCCCAGCGAGCCGCAGCGGCAGCGACCGGGTCGACCGGGTCCTGCTCCACCCGCTGCTGGGCCCGCTGGTGTTCCTGGTGGTCATGGGCCTCTTGTTCCAGTCGATCTTCGCCTGGGCCGGCCCGGCCATGGACGCGGTCGAGGCGGTGGTCACCGCCCTGCAGGGGTCGGTCAACCGCGCCCTCCCCAACATGTTCGGCAGCCTGATCGCCGACGGCGCGATCGCGGGCGTGGGCGCGGTGATCGTGTTCCTGCCCCAGATCGCGATCTTGTTCCTGCTGCTCGGCCTCCTCGAGGACAGCGGCTACATGTCGCGCGCGGCCTTCCTGGTCGACCGCCCCCTGCGGGCGGTGGGTCTGTCGGGGCGGGCGTTCATCCCGCTCCTGTCCTCGTTCGCCTGCGCGATCCCCGGCGTCATGGCCACCCGCACGATCCCCAGCCGCAGCGAGCGGTTCCTGGCGATCCTGGCCGCGCCCCTCATGACCTGCAGCGCGCGCCTGCCGGTGTACGTGCTGTTGATCGCGGCCTTCGTCCCGGCGACCACCGTGGCGGGCTTCCTCAACCTGCAGGGGCTCGTCATGTTCTCCCTGTATCTGGCGGGGCTCCTGGGCGGGATCACCGTGGCCTTCGTGGTGGGGCGGATCCGCCGCAAGCACCGGGGCCGCGAGCTGCCGCTGGTGGTGGAGCTGCCGCCCTACCGGCGGCCGGTCCCGCGTGACGTGCTCCTCAAGCTGCGCCTGCGGGTGGGTGACTTCCTCAAGCGGGCCGGGACGGTGATCTTCGCGGTCTCGGTGGTGCTGTGGGTCCTCATGAACTTCCCGCGGGTCGACGCGCCCGACCTGCCCGACGAGCGGCGCGCGGCCCTGCAGCTGGAGCAGAGCTACGCCGGGCGCATGGGCCACGCGATCGAGCCCGCGATCCGGCCCCTGGGCTACGACTGGAAGATGGGCGTGGGGCTCATCGCCAGCTTCGCGGCCCGCGAGGTGTTCGTCTCCACCATGGGCGTGGTGTACAGCGTGGGCGAGGTGGACGACGAGGAGGAGCAGCAGCAGCGGCTGACCGAGGCCCTCCAGTCGGCCAAGGACCCGGTCACGGGCAAGCGCACCTTCACCCTGGCCACCGTGTTCTCGCTCCTCGCCTTCTACGTGTTCGCGCTGCAGTGCGGGGCGACCGTGGCGGTGGTCAAGCGCGAGACGGGCTCGTGGAAGTTCGCCCTGGGGCAGGTGGCGGGCTTCCTGGCCCTGGCCTGGGTGGCGGCCTTCGTGACGTACCGGGTGTTCGCGGCGCTAGGCTACGCCTAGGCCGCGGCCTGCAGCGGGTCACCGTCGCCGAGCAGCCAGGGGGTGAGGGCGGCGCCGATCGCGGCGCGCACCGCCTGGGCCGACGTCACCCGGCAGGCGCAGCGCACCGCGTCCCACGCGTCGCCGCGCTGGTGCCCGAGCTGGGCCGGGGTGGCCTCGACGCCCAGGCGCAGGAACTTGAGCCGCTCGGCGGCGGCGAAGGCGAAGTACACGCTGCCCAGCGCCGCGTAGGAGGCGCCGTCGAGGTCGACGCGTCGCAGCAGGAGCAGCCGGGTGGGGGTCATGTCCTCGCCGCCGGGGCCGGGGCGGCGGGGGCGCCCTCGCAGCACGTCGACGGCGGTCTGCAGCGCCCAGCGCGCGCTCGACTCCTGGGGGTGACGGCGCTCGTACGTCGGCAACGCGGTGCCCGCGGCGGCGAGGGCCACCCGCGCGCCCGCCTCGGCGTCGTCCCCCACCAGCCGCTCGACCCAGGGGCGCTCGATCCGATCCCTGCGGCGCAGCAGGCGCGCCAGCACGGCCGGCCGCGACGCCGGTCGGGGGGGTGGAGGGGGCGACAGCAGCCGGGCCGCCGGGTCGCCCAGCAAGGCAGCCAGGCGCACCCGCTCCTCGGCCAGGGCGCCGGCCCGCAGCCGCTCTCGCAGCAGCCCGGCGCGCGCGGCGAGGTCTCCCTGCGCGGCGCCGCGCTCCAGTCGACGCACCCGTTCGTCGCCCATGGGTCCAGAGTAGCTCCGGCTGGCAGACCCGACCATTCGGTAAGCTCGGTGCGGGAGGAGCCCGGTGAGCGACGCGCTGCTGCGCGATCTGGAGCGACGGTGGCGACGGT
>JAWLGW010000693.1:0-4395 GCA_041690735.1 Planctomycetota bacterium | reverse complement strand
GCCGCTCGGGCGACAGGCCGCGCCACCGCTCCAGGAGCTCGGCGGAGGCGCGCCCGGGCCGGGCCGTGCGGTCGGCCTGCCGGCGCTTGCGCTCGCCCGCGGGCCGCTCGCCCTCCCCTGCCCCCTCGGCCGGGGCTGCCTCGGGGGGAGAAGGCCGATCGGCCTCCTGACCCCGGACCGACGCCGGCAGGCACAGGAGCCCCGCCAGCAGCAGGCTGACGCCCGCGCCCCTCACAGCTCCTCCTCCTCGAGCTGCTCGAGCAGGTCGAGGGTCTCGATCACGTCCAGGGTCTCCCCTGCTTCGAGCAGCACCAGCAGCTCGAGGTTGCGCACCACGTCGAGGTCCTCCGGAGGCAGCTCCGCGCCCCCGGCGGCGAGCGCCGCGTCCAGCACCTCCTCCAGCTCCTCGTCGCCGATCGGCTCCTCGAGGACGTCCTCGCCCTCCTCGCCCGCGGCGGGCGCGTCGAGGAGCACCTCGTCCCAGGTCTGCACGTCGTCCTGGGCGCCGTCGTCCTGGGCCCCGTCGTTCTGGGCCCCGTCGTCCGCCTCCTGCTGGGGCGCGCGCGAGGGCGGCACGTCGTCCACGATCCGGCGCGGCGCCTCCAGCGCCGGCTGCTCTTCGGCGGGCGTCCGCCGCGGCGCGCGCTCCGGCGCCGCGGACGGCGTGAGGCGCGGGGCCGGCGCGTCGGGCTGGATCGCGACGCTGGGCTCCTGCGGCGCGCGCAGGGCGGCCCAGCTGACACCGAGCGCCAGCAGGAGGGCGGCCGCGGCCGCCGCCCAGGCGACGACCCCAGGACGGACCGGGCGCCACCTGAGCAGGCGCCCTTGGGCCGGCGGCAGGATCGACCGCTCCACCTCCTCCAGCCCGCCCGGCCGGGCGGCGACCGGCGCCAGCTCGTCGAGGAGGTCCCAGGAGGCGGCGAGCGCCTGACGTTCGGCCCGGCAGGCGCCGCAGGCCGCGAGGTGCGCCTCCACCGGCTGGGCCTCGCCGGGCGGCAGCTCGCCGTCGAGGAAGGCCACGAGGTCCGTCCGGGTGCGGGCGCAGTCGGGGGGGAGGTGGGGTTCGGAGGTCATAACCGTCGCCTCTGGAAAGGCTTCCCAGGTTCAACGCGCGGACCGCCGGCAGGTTTCGCGCCCTTCACGGCCCCTCCCCGCCGGCGTCGGTGAGCATCTCCTTGAGGGCCATGCGCGCCCGGTGCAGCAGGCTCTTGGTGGCGGGCACCGACAGGCCGAGGTGCTCGCCGACCTCGCGGTAGTCGAGCCCCTCGAACTTGTTGAGGAGGATGGCGAGCCGTTGCCGCTCCGGGAGTTGCGCCACCGCAGCCCGCACCCGCGCGTGCAGCTCCGAGGTGACCAGCGCCTGGTCGGGGGGCGCCGCGGCGGCGTCGGGCGGGTCGGTGTCGGGGCCGTCGGGGTCCCCCTCCAGCGAGAGGGGGCGCTTCTTGCGGAGGCGCGACAGGCACGCGTTGGTGGCGATCCGCAGCAGGTAGGAGCGGAAGCGCGCGTCGGGGCGATACCTGTCGCGCGCCTGGTACAGCTTGAGGAACGTCTCCTGCACCACGTCCTCGGCGAGGGACCGGTCGCCGAGGTAGCGGTAGGCGAGGGTCAGCACCCGCTCGTGGTTGCGGCGCAGCAGGAGGCCGAACGCCTCCCGGTCCCCCGCCTGGACCCGCAGCATGAGGTGGACGTCAGGGTCCGCCTCCGGCTCCGCCCCGGCGGGAGGCTCGGCCGGGGTTTCCGACGGAGCGGCGGTCACGGCGACCCGATCGGCTTCCAGAGGCTGCTCGAGCGTTCGACCGGCACCGGGGGCGCCTCCCGCAGCGACGCCTAGACGAACGCGTCCTTGAGGAGCTGCAGCTTGGTCGGGTCGTTCGACTTGATCTTGCCCCGCATGAAGTCCATGACGCCGGGCTTCCACTGCCCGCGGATCAGCTTGAGGAACAGCTCCTCGCTGGTCTTGAGGAAGCAGTCCGCGTCGTCGGCCTTGCCCCGGCTCACCTCACAGGAGTCCGCGTCGGCCTTGAGCACCCACTTCTGGTCGGGGGCGTCGCCCAGGGAGAAGTAGAAGGTGGTCGGCTCCTTGATGACGCCGGGCTTGAACCGCTGCTTGAACTGCTCGAAGGCCTCGGCCAGCTCTTGACTCACGAACCCACGTCCTTTCAATCGTCAGCGATCGCATACAGCGTGAAGTCGGTCGAGGCGACGTACACCGTCTCGTCGCCCACCACCGGCGGGGCGACGACCTCGCCGCGCGTCTCGTAGATCCAGCGCGTGCGCCCGTCGGCGGGGACCAGCGCGTACACCTTGCCGCTGCGCGCGGCCACGTACAGGCGCCCGTCCTTGTAGGCCGGCGTCGCCACCGGCGCCTCGAAGTCGAGCGACCACAGCTCGCGCCCGTCCTTCTCGGCCAGGGCGAGCAGCCGCTTGCCGCAGGGCACGAACACCCGCCCGCCGGCGCTCAGGGGCGCCGCCGCGGCCGGGGCCGGCAGCTCGCGCCGCCAGTGGACCTTGCTCCACCGCAGCTCGAGCCCCCCGTCCTCGCTGGCGATCAGGCAGCCGCCGGTCGCGGGCGCGGGCGCCACCGCCGGACGGCCCTCGAGGCCGATCTGGAACAGCTTGCCCGAGGCCACCTGGATCACGACCAGCCGGCCGTTGGCCGTGGCCCCGACCACCTGCCCCTTCTCGCCCTGCAGCAGCAGGGGGCCCACGGGCTTGCCCGGCAGCGCGAGCTCCCAGGCCACCTCGCCGGTCGCCGGGGCCAGGGCCACCACCGCGCGCGCGCTGGCGACCACCACCGGGCCGCCCTCGACCGCGCCCACCACGTGCAGGTCGTCCCCTTCGATCGCGCGGCTCCAGCGCACGCGCCCGTCGGTCATGGAGACGCCGTGCACCTTGCCCGCCAGCTCGGCCACGATCGCCCACTCGCCCGCCCGGACGGGCGGTCCGGTCAGGTGCGAGAACAGGTCGAGCCGCCACACCCAGGTCTCGTTGCCGGCGGCGCCCAGCGCGTACACCCGCTGGTCGCTGCTGCCGAGCAGCACGCTGCCGTCGCCCGCGACGGTCGGCGGGACCAGCAGCGGACCAAGGGTGTGGGTCCGCCAGCGCGTGCGCTTGGGGAGGGCCACCCGGAGGGGGTAGGTGAGCGCCGGGTCGCTGAGGCGGACCTCGCGCTCGACCCGCTCGTAGCCGCGCTTGCTCACCCGCAGACGGAAGGCCTCGGCCGCGGCGTGCTCCAGCACCGCCGGGGTGCGCTGCGCCTGCGGCACGCCGTTCACCTCCACGTCGGCCTGCGGCGGCGTCGACTCCACCTCGATCGGCAGGACCAGGCCCTCGATCCCCTCGGACCAGCCGTAGCGGGTCAGGAGCTCGCGCCCCTTGTCGAAGGCCGCCCGGGCGTCGCCCTGACGGCGCAGGCGCGTCACCTCGGCCGCCAGGTCGGCGGCCCGCTGGATCTGCGCCGCGAGGTCCTGCACCCGCAGGGCCGCCTTCTTGCCCCACTCGGTGCTCACGAAGCGCGCCGCCACCTCGGCGTAGGCGTCGCGGGCGGCGGGCACCTGCCCCTGCTCCTCGAGCTGACCGGCGGCGAGGTAGCGCCGCTTCGCCTCCAGCGCCTCCAGCGCCGACACGCTGCGGCGGGCGATGTCGACCTTCTCGGGGGCGATGTCGCCGGCGAACTGCACCTCGAAGCGGTCGATCTCGCCGTAGGCCCCCGGGAAGTCCTTGGCCTCGGCCTTCTTCATGGCGGCCGCGCGGGCCTCCTCGAAGGCCGCGATCGCGGTGTACTTCTTGTAGACCAGGAAGGAGCCCGAGAGGACGACCAGGAAGCCCACCGCCAGCACCACGAAGGGCGCGAAGTAGCCCAGGCCGCGGCGGGCCCGGCGGGCCTTCTCCAGCCGCTCCTGAGCCCAGGGGTTGTCGGGCTGGAGGTCGGCCACCTGCTGGTAGCACACCAGGGCGTCGTCCTCTTGCCCCTCCTCCTCGTACACCGCGGCCAGCTCCTGGTACTGCTGGACGGCGTCCCGCGGGCGCCCGAGCTTGAGCAGCAGGTCGATCAGGTAGCGCCGCAGGCCGGGGTCCTTGCGGTCGAGCTGGACCGCCTTCTCCAGGCGTTGCTCGGCGCGGTTGAGCAGCCCGGCCTCGGCGTACTGCCGGGCCAGCGTCAGCCACTCCTTGGCGGCCTCGGGCCCCTTCCCCAGCGCCTCCAGCAGCCCCGCCACCTGCTCGCGGGCGAAGAAGGCGAGCGGCGAGAGGCTGAGGATCTCCCGATAGACGTCGATCGCCCCCTCGTTGTCCTCGCGCTCCTTGAGCTCCGCGCCGACCAGCCGCAGGTTCTCCACCGCGGCGTCGGCGTTGCCCATCTCCATGTAGGCCTGCGCCAGCCGGCGCCGGGCGACG
>JAWLGW010000692.1:0-4398 GCA_041690735.1 Planctomycetota bacterium | reverse complement strand
GCCAGGGCCTGCAGGGCGCGCGCGACGTGGTAGCGCCCCAGGTCGACGCCGCTCAGCTCCTCCTCGTGCCCGGCCCAGCTCACCACCTCGGCGGCGCGCTCGGCGAGGTCGACCCGCTCGATCTCCTCGCGCAGCGCCGCCCGCAGCTCGCCGTCGAGGGGGGCCCCGAAGGCCACAGCCTGCTCGGGGTCGGCGCTGGTCGGCGGCGGCCCCCCCGTCAGGCGCGCGATCGCCGCCTCGACCTGCGCGTCCCCCGCGGGCGGGTCGCCGCCGCCGCGCAGGGCGTCGCGCAGCCGCACCTCCGCGTGCTCCAGCGCGCGGCGCCACAGCGCGGTCGCGACGTCGGCCCCCTCCTCGCCGGCGGCGCCGGGGGCGCCTCCCGCCAGGACCCGCAGCAGCTCGGTCAGCTCGTCGGCGGCGAGGCCGGGGTGCAGCACCAGGGCGCCGACGCCGCCCGCGCGCAGCAGCGCCGCGAGGTCGATCGCCTGGCCCGCCTCGCCCAGCTCGACCGGTTCACCGGCGACGCGCAAGCCGTCGGGCTCTACGCCGACCTCGAGGGGCCCGTGCTGCTCCAGCAGGCGGCTCAGCCGACCGTGGGTGCGCGCGACCGCCTCGGCGCGGGACCGATGGTCGGGCGAGTACAGGCGGAAGGGGCGGAGCGCCCGCTGGACCTCATTGAGGACGAGGGCCGCCTCCTTCACCCGGGCCGATTGGGGGGCGTCGCCTTGCATTCGCCACCGGAGGCTGATTCCCGGCGGACTGTAGCAGCCCTGCCGCTGCAGGAGAAGCGCGCAGGGGGGAGCCGGCGTGTCAGCGGCTCGCCCGGGAGACATGGCGTCCCCCTGCCGCTCGGGTCCCCGTCCCCCGCACCGCCAGCCTAGAATCCTCGCCCATGACTCGCCCGGCGCTGCTCCTGTCCCTGCTGCTGATCGCCGCGCCGGGTGCGCGGGCGGACGACGCCGCCGACGCCGTCCGGGTTCGGCTCGACCTGGTGAGCGAGCGGGCGGCCCTCGCGCCGGGGCAGGTGTCGTGGGTGGGGGTCCGCTTCGCGATCGCGCCGGAGTGGCACCTGTACTGGCGCAACCCCGGCGACTCGGGGCTGCCGATCGAGGTCACCCTGGGCCCGTTGCCGGACGGCGTGCGGGCGGGGCCGATCGCCTGGCCCGCGCCGGTCCGCCACGAGCGCGAGGGCGGCTTCGTCGACTTCGTGTACGAGGGTGAGGTGACCCTGCTGATCCCGATCGAGGTGGCGGCCTCGGTGCCGGCCGGGAGCCGGGTCGACCTCGTGGCCCGGGCCACCTGGCTGGTGTGCAAGGAGGCCTGTGAGCCGGGCGAGGGTGAGGCGCGCCTGTCGCTCGTGACGGCGGCCGCCGACGCTCCGCCCGAGGGGGCGGGGGCCCGCGCGGTGGCCGCCGCCCGCGCCCGCCTGCCCCGGCCTCTGCCGGCGGAGGGCGGGCGCGTGGCCGTCCGCTGGGAGGGGGGCGCGCTCTTGTTCGAGGCGCCGGGCGCCACCCGGCTGACCTACTTCCCCGCCGCCCCCGAGGAGGCCCTCCCGGCCGACCTCTACCGGCAGGGCGTCGGCCGAGGGGCGCGCCTGCGGGTGGAGTACCCCGAGGCCGCCCGGGGGGTCTCACGCGTCGAAGGGGTGCTCGTGGTGGAGCGCCCCGACCGCGGCGCCACGCCGTATCGGATCGAAGCGGTCCCTCCGCAGCGCGGGGCGGATCGTCCCCAGGGGCGGACCCCGCCCGAGGAGTCGTCTCAATGATCGCCGCCGTTCGTCGTCGTTCCTCCGTCCTCGTCGCCGCGCTCGCCCTGATCGCCGGCGGCGCCTTCGTGCTGCCCTTCGCCCGGGCGGGCGAGGGCGCGACCGCGAAGATCGGGCACGAGGCGCCCGACTTCACCCTGACCGACCTCTCCGGCAAGACCCACACCCTGAGCGACTACGCCGGCAAGGTGGTGGTCCTGGAGTGGTTCAACCCCCAGTGCCCGTTCGTGGTCAAGCACCACGAGACGCGCAAGACCATGCCCAAGCTGTACGCCAAGTACAAGGACCGGGTGGTGTGGCTGGCGATCAACTCCAACGCCCCCGGCAAGCAGGGGAGCGGCGCGGCGCTGAACAAGGCGGCGCAGGAGGAGTGGAAGATCGAGTATCCCCTGCTGCTCGATCCGACCAGCGAGGTGGCCCGGCGCTACGCCGCCAAGACCACCCCGCACATGTACGTGATCGACGCCCAGGGGACCCTGCGCTACGACGGCGCGATCGACGACGAGCGAGGGATCAAGGCCGAGCCCAAGGTGAACTACGTGGAGCGGGCCCTCGACGCGGTGCTGGCGGGGAAGGAGGTCGAGCAGGCCAAGACCAAGCCCTACGGGTGCAGCGTCAAGTACGCCGCGGCGAACTGAACCAGGCGAGCGCACGACGCGCGACGCTCTTGACGCAGCAGCTCTCAGCTCTCAGCAGTCAGCCCTCAGCTGCGAGTGACCTGCAGCCGTGAGCTCCTGGTCAGGAGCTTCCCGAGGACAGGTCACTCTGATCGCTGACGGCTGAGGGCTGAGAGCTGGGCCTTCGGCGCGGCAGCCCGTTTCAACCCAGCGCCGCCAGGTTCTCCTCCACCAGGGCCAGCTGCGCCTCGAGCTCGCTCAGCCGCGCCCGCTCCTGCTCCACCACCTCGGGCGGGGCCTTGGCCACGAACTTCTCGTTGCCCAGCTTCTTCTTGCTGCCGGTGATCTGGCCGGTGAGCTTGTTCTTCTCCTTGTCGAGGCGGGCCCGCTCCTTGACCGGGTCGAGCACCTCGCCCAGGTAGACCTCGAGGTCGCCGGTCACCGCGGCGGCGGCGTTGGCGGGGCGCGCCACGTCGGGGCCCAGCTCGAGGGCGCTCAGCCCCGCGAGGTGCTCGAGGTGGTGAGTCAGGCCCGCCAGCGGCGCGGTCGCCGCCTCGCCGCCCTTGATCGCGCAGGGGAGCTGGTTCCTGGGGGGCACGTTGTACTTGCTGCGCAGGTCCCGCACCGCCCGGATCACGTCCTGCAGGCGGGCGAACCGCTCCTCGAGGGCCGCGTCCTCCCGGGCCGGCGTGCGCCGGGGCCAGGCGGCGCGCACGCACAGCTCCGAGCTCGGCAGGGGCTCACCGATCCCGCGCTGGGGCGCCTGGGCGCCCAGCTGCTCCCAGATCACCTCGGTAATGAACGGCACGAAGGGGTGCAGCAGGCGGAGCACCTGATCGAGGGCCGTGGCGAGCACCTGCCTCGCCGCCGGGGCCTGGGCCTCGTCGCGCAGGCGGGGCTTGATCAGCTCCAGGTACCAGTCGCACAGCTCGCCCCAGAAGAACTCCCGGGCGGCGCCCAGGGCGGCCGAGGGGTTGTAGCGCTCCAGCTGCCCGTGCACCTCGCCGATCGCCCGGCTGAGGCGCGACAGGATCCAGCGGTCTTCGGGGGCCAGGGCCTCGGGCGCGAGGGGCTGGAAGGTGAGCTCGCCCAGGTTCATGAGGGCGAACCGGGCCGCGTTCCACAGCTTGTTGCAGAAGTGCTTCCCCTCCAGGAACCGGTCCGAGTAGGCGGTCGCCTGGGGCACGTCGGGCATGGTGCCGAGGACGTCGAGCTCCTTGCCGCAGTGGGTGCACAGGTAGGTGAAGATCGTCTGCCCGTGCTTGGCCTCGGCCAGCTCCACCTTCTCGCCGCACGACGGGCAGTCGGCCTGCACCGGCAGGCGCGCGTCCTGGCTGCCGGTCTGCATGTCGCAGATCACGTAGCGCATGCCGTCGGCGCCGTAGCGGGCGATGATGTCCACGGGGTCCACGCCGTTCCCCTTCGACTTGGACATGGTCGTGCCCTTGCCGTCGAGGATCTTGCAGTGGAGGAACGTGTCGGTGAATGGCACGTCGCCGAGGTTGTATAGGCCCATGATCACCATGCGGGCCACCCACAGGGTGAGGATGTCCCGCCCCGTCACCAGGCAGGAGCCCGGGTAGTAGAAGTCGAGGCTGCTGGGGCGGCCGTCGCTCGGGCCCAGCGGGCGCTGCCCGGGCTCGATCGGCGCGCTCGCCGGGTCGGGCCACCCCAGGGTGGAGAAGGGCCACAGGGCCGAGCTGAACCAGGTGTCGAGCACGTCGGGGTCCTGCGTGAGGCCGAGCGCCTCCAGCGCCGGGCCGTGGGTGGCGTCGGCGTCGGCGTCCCGCAGGCACACCTGCAGCTCGAACGGTCCCGGTCGCCCCGAGAGGTCAGCGTCGATCCCATGCGCCTCGCCAGCGGCGTCCATGGCGATCGCCTGCAGGCGCTCGGCATCCCTGGGGAGCTTGGCCGCCACGGCGGCCAGCGCGCCCGCCTCCTCGAAGCTCGCCCACCACACCGGAATTCGGTGGCCCCACCACAGCTGACGGCTGATGCACCAGTCGCGCTTCTCCG
>JAWLGW010000691.1:0-4408 GCA_041690735.1 Planctomycetota bacterium | reverse complement strand
GGCACCGGCCGTTGCGGGTGACCTCGACCCAGCCGCGCCGGAGCAGGAACGGCTCGACCACGCGCCGCACCGCCCGGCGCGAGGAGCCGAGCCGCCCGGCGAGGGTGCTCACGCCAAGCGGCCCGGCCTTCTTGGCCAGGGCATCGAGATACTCCCGCTCGGCCGGCGTCACCCCAGACAGCTCTCGGCCCGCTCGTGCCAAGGCGGCCCGCACGATCGCCACGCTCACCCGCTCCTCGCCGGCCGCGACCATCTCGTCGCGCGCCATACGCAACAGGGCGAGCGCCTCCCGCGGTGTGTCTCGGGCGGCCGCAGCCAAGACCTCGCGCGCCGTCGCCGTCAGCCGCACGCCCTGGTCATGGGCGGAGCGCCGCAGGAGCTCTTCCAACTCCTCCCGCTCGTAGAAGCTGAGGTGCTCTCGATACACGAACCGGCTCGCGAGCGGCGGGGGCAGCCGGTCGACCTCGGTCGTCGCCGCGACCAAGGTGAACGCGGGCAGCGCGATCCGCAGCGTTCGTTGCTGCCAGCCCTCGCCCGCCACCGGCAGGTTTAGCTCTCCCCGGTCCAGGGCGTCGTACAGAACCTCCGCCACCCGCGGCGGCAGGCGGTGGACCTCGTCCAGGAACAGCAGGTCACCCCGCCCCAGGGCGCACAGCTGCCGGACCAGGAGCTCCGAGTCTCGAATCGCAGGGGCCATGATCTGGTGGAAGCCGACGCCCAGCTCGAGAGCCACCGCTCGGGCCAGGCTCGTCTTGCCCAGTCCCGGTGGCCCCGACAGCAGGACGTGCCCGAGCTGCTCTCCGCTCTCCCGGCTGGCCCGCGCCGCAACGGACAAGTGCTCCCGGACGCGCTCCTGACCGATCAACTCACCCAGGCCGGGTCCGGCAGCAGGCGGAGTCGCCTCCTCCGGCTCGCGCTCCGCTGGTCGCGGGTAGCCCGCCTCGAACACGAGCCCGCCGCGCTGCCGATCCCACCGGAACAGGTGCTGGTGCTCTCTCCACCAGCGGATGTCGACGGCAGCGGGAGCGACCTCGACGCGCTCGGGCTCTTCGTGGTCGACGGCCTCGTCCGGCGGAGGCCCCGCGGACGGGGCGGGCCGCCCCGGCACCTTGATGCGCTCGCCCAGCGGCTGTCGCTCGCAGATCGGCTGGCCCTCGTCGTCCAGGAGCTCGAGGTCGCAAGCGGTCCCGCGCAAGATCAGGAACCGGTCATGGACCAGCGAGTGGCACCCTTCGCACAGGGTAATCAGGTTCTCTTCGATCGTCTTGCCGCCGTAGCGCCGAAACTGGATGTGGTGGACGCACAGGTTGCGCTTGCTGCCGCAGGCGGCGCAGCGATTGCCGTCTCGCTTGCGGACCTTACTACGCAGCGCCTCGGGGGTCGGCGCGTCGCGCTCTTCGGGCGCCACGAGCGGGCCGTTGTTCTGCGGGTCGAGCTCGGCGAGACGCATGGCCACCGTCGCCGTCTCGGCGCTCGAGTCGCGCTGCTGGTGGAGCAACCAGACGAGCAGCTCCTGCTGGGACACTGCAGGCCCGCCCAGCTCTCGCTCCGCCTTCGCCTGCACCGCTTGCAGGATCCGCGCTTGCACCGGGTTGAGGGTGGCGTGGAAGGGCACCTTGGTGGTGTGGAGCCGCCGCTTGTCGGGATCGGTCGGCAGCTCTCCCTGCTGTCGGCCCTTCGTCTGGGCCCGCACCTCGCGCTCCGTCTTGCCGATCGCCCACGTGACCCAGATCGTCTGCGTCTGGGGTGTCACGACCGGGGTCAGCAGGCGGACCACCGACCAGCCCAGCCGTCCCTCGGCGAAGGCGAGGTCGATCTCGGGCAGCTCGCGCAGGCGGAGCCCCACCCGCGCGTACTGCCGCAGGGTCTCGCCGCCCCAGCTCAGGCGCTGCTCAGCGTAGCGATCGAGGTTCGAGTAGCCGCACAGCTCGTGGGTGCCGCGGCTCACCACCTCGGCGGACCAGTGGGCGAGCACTCGGCGCGCCACGTCGCCCGCCCGCAGGGTCTCGAGCAGCCGGCGCTCGACCTCGCGGGCGGGGAGGCCCTCCTCCAGCTCCATGGAGAAACAGCACAACTCGGGCAGCCCGTCCAGCGCCGTCGACTCGGACGACGCCTCGTGATCGACGGGACTCGGCACGACTGGAGTATCCGCCATGGCTCCTCCCCACCGGAGGAGGACTCTATCAGTCGACCCTGACAAAGAGCGAACCTCACTGGCCGCGCAGCGAAGCGGCGAGGCGTGCGCGGCGCGCACGTTTCGGCCGTACACGTGTACGGGCGCGGGGTCATCCGGACACCTTTAGCCGGATTCGAGGAGCGCCCGGCCTCAGTCGCCCGAGCCGCCGTCCTCCCGTCCGCCCGCCTGGACGCCGTAGTGATAGAGGAGCAGGTCCTGGTTCTTGAGCCAGTTGTCGTAGGCTCGGCGGGCCATGAGCGCCTGCCCTTCGCGGCCGAGCTCCTGCTCGCTCAAGCGCTCCCCAGCCTCGATCCACAGCTGAGCGCCCAGGAGCGTGGTCGGTTCCGCGGCGCCGGCCAGGCTGTCGAAGTAGGCTTGCGCCGCCCGCACGGCCGAGTCGGCGGCATCGAGCGCCTCCTGGTACTGGTGCATGGGCTCGGGCAGGTCCTGCAGCGGAAATCGGTCGAGCGCGAGGGCGCCGCCTCCCAGGAACAGCCGGTACACCCCGGTGCCCGACTGCGCCCGGGTGCTCGCCCGGCCCGCCTTGGTGCGTGCGACCCAGGCTTCGAGCGCCAGTAGCGCGGGCTTCGCCTGCGCCTTTCGGCCGCCCGCCCGCGCCCGCGCGTCCTTCAGCACTCGCTCGGCCCGTTCGATCGCCGCCTTCTGCAGCGCGTCCTGGCGCTCGCCCCACAGGAGGGCCCAGTACAGCTCGAGCGCCTGCTGCGCGCGCTGCTGGGGCGGCAGACGCACGTCGAGGTCCGAAGCCAGGTAGGCCCGGATCGCGTCCGCCGGCGCGATCGGTGCCGGCTGCTCGGCCGGAGCGTCCTCTTGGGCGGTGACGAGTGGGGCGGGCAGGAGCAGGGACAGGGCCAGGCCGACGACGGTGCAGCGGGCGAGCATAGCGAGCCTCCGATCAGGAGGCGGCCACGTTACCCGCTCCTCGCAGGACCAGCGGCACCAGCGCGTCGCGGATCGCGGCGCGGACGGCGGCGTCGCCGTGGTGCGCTGCGGCGTGGATGACGAGGCGCAGGACAGGCTTCATCGGGCGCAGATGGGAGCGATTCCGAGTACGCCAGGCGACGATCGTGGCGAGCGCCCGTAGCGACTCCAGCGCGCCCACCAGAGCGCGGGACTTCGGATCGTCAGCCGGGCGCGTCTGGTGGAACAGTCGGTGGAGGCCCTTCGCGTGCTCGGTCTGGAGCGTTTCGCGCTCGACGGCGTCGAGGAACCGGGACAGCTTGCTGCTCATGCTCTCGACGACGCAGCCGTCCAAGTCAGCGAACCCGTCGAATCGCACGGACCGCAGGTAAGGAACCAACAAGCGACCGCAGGCGAAGGAGAGAGGCAGCAGGAGAGCATCGGTGTCAAGGGCTGCGGGCCGGACGGGCGCGGGTGGCTCTGCGGTGGAGCGACCGGAGGCCGGTAGGCTCCACCGGTCCGGGAGCACGTTCCGCCGCTTCCAGGGCTGGAAGATCCGCTCGAGCCACACGATGATCAGCTGTCGCGAGCCGTTGGGCGGCGCGTCCTTGCCCAGCGCTTCGCGAGCAGCAGGGTGGCCGAGGTGGGCTGCGAGGTCGAGCGCCTCCTCCGCGAGGTCGCGGTAGTACACCCGCCACCGCAGCAGGCGGGCCTCGTCGGCCACTGCGCCAGTAGCGCGCCAGCGCTGCTCGAGGGCTGCCAGCTCCTCGCGGGACACCTTCAGCTCCGGGCGGGGCCGCGCAGGATCCAGCGTTGCTCGCGTGCCTGCGCGTCGGTGCTGGGGGTGTCGGGGATCCCATCGAGTCGCTCTTGGGGGCGCGACAGGCGGGTGAGCTCGGCGTAGGCGCCCGCGTCGGCCCGGCCCGGCGCGGCGTCGACGCGGCGCCGCAGGGCCTGGAGCCCCTGGCGCAGGGCGACCGCGTCGGCGGGGCCGATCGCGTCGGCCAGGGCGTCGCTGTCGAGGCCGCGCAGGTCGAGCTTGCGCGCCTCCTCCTGGGTCACGAGGTGGGGCAGGCGGGAGGCGGCGATCGGGCCGAAGGAGCCGCGGCGTTGGAACAGGTCCGCCACCAGGTCGGGGATCGCCACGTCGGCGGCGTGGAGCGCCAGCAGGCGGGTGTCGGGGTGGTCGGTGAGCAGGGCGCGCAGGGCATGGGCGTCACGGGTGGGGAGGCCGTCGGTCGAGGTGGCCAGCAGCTCGAGGTGCGCCAGGACCGCGGCGGCGTCGAGATCGCCCAGGGCCAGGTGCTCGCCCAG
>JAWLGW010000690.1:0-4412 GCA_041690735.1 Planctomycetota bacterium | reverse complement strand
CCGGACGGGAATCGATCGCCGCCAAGCTGGTGGGCCTGCGGATCTTCCCCGACGAGGCCGGCAAGATGAACCGCTCGGTCCTCGACGTGGGCGGCGCCGCGCTGGTGGTCTCGCAGTTCACCCTGCTCGCCGACTGCCGCAAGGGGCGCCGCCCGAGCTTCACAGGCGCCGCGCCGCCCGAGGAGGCGGAGCGGCGCTACGAGGGGTTCTGCCGGCTGCTGCGCGAGCAGGGGCTGCAGGTGGAGACCGGCCGCTTCGGCGCGTCCATGGACGTGGAGCTCGTCAACCGCGGGCCGGTCACGATCCTGCTCGACAGCGCCGAGCTGCTGGGCAGCAAGAGCGGCGCTCGGTGAGCCTCGCGCACGACCGACCCCCCGTCCCGCCCGAGCTGCGCCGCGCCTACCTCACCGCCGACCTGCCGCCGATCGGGGGCGAGGTCCGCAGCGAGCCGGCGGACTTCGAGGTGGAGGAGGTCCCCCTGTACGAGCCCACCGGGGAGGGGGAGCACCTCTACCTGTGGATCGAGAAGCGGGGGATCCCCACCGACGAGGCGGTGCGGCGGATCGCCAGCCGGCTGGGGGTGAAGCGGAGCGGGATCGGCCACGCGGGCCTCAAGGACGCCCGGGCGGTGACGCGCCAGCGCCTGTCGGTGTTCCGGGCCCGCCCCGAGGACGCGGCCAAGGTCGAGGACGAGCAGCTGCGGGTGCTCGACGCGCGGCTCCACCGCAACAAGCTCAAGGTCGGCCACCTGCAGGGGAACCGGTTCCGGATCGTGATCCGCGGGGCGGGCGCCGACGAGGCGACCGCGCGGTCCGGCCTCGAGCGGCTGGCCACCACCGGCGTCGCCAACTACGTCGGCCTGCAGCGGTTCGGCAGCGACCGCACCACCCACCGTCTCGGTCAGGCGCTGGTGGACGAGGACGCCGAGCGCTTCCTCGACCTGCTGCTGCTGGGCGCCACCCGCGCCGAGCTGGAAGCAGGCACCCCGCTCCCTGGTCACGGGCGCGTGCTGGAGGGGCGGCAGGCCTGCCTGGCGCGCGAGTACGAGGCGGCGGCGCGGCTGCTGCCGGCGGGCTACTCCTCGGAGCAGGCGGCTTGCCGGGCGCTGGCCCGGGGCAAGGACCCCGGCGCCGCGGCCCGCGCGGTGCCGATCAAGCGGCGCGGGTTCTACGTGGCCGCCTTCCAGAGCCTGCTGTTCAACGCCTACCTCACCCGACGCCTCGACCGGGTCACTCGGCTGGAGGCGGGCGAGGTGGCGTACCTCCACCGCAACGGGGCGGCCTTCCTGGTCGAGGACGCCGCCGCGGAGCAGCCGCGCTGCGAAGCGGGCGAGATCAGCCCCTCAGGCCCCCTGTTCGGCAAGCGCCTGCTGCGGCCGGCCGAGGGCTCGTCCGCCCGGGCCGACGAGGAGGCGGTGCTGGCCGCCCTGGCGCCCGGTCACGCCGCCGAGCTGACCGCCGCCCTGGGCGCCAAGCCGCAGGGGCAGCGGCGACCGCTGCGGATCCCGCTCAGCGACGTGGCGGTGGAGCGAGCGGGCGACGACCTGGTGGTGCGCTTCTTCCTGCCCAAGGGGTGCTACGCCACCTCGGTGCTGGAGGAGCTGTTCAAGCAGCAGACGGACTGAGGACGCGACTCCAGCGCCGTCGTCGGTCCTCGCCGCGGCTGGCTTGGTCACTCGCGCTCGCGGTCGTGGTCGTCGTCGTCGTCGTCGTCGTCGACCACGACCACGACCGCGACCGCGACGTCTCGAGTCCGGTCAGAACATCACCGACAAGGACTGCTGGTTACACCTCCAGCCCCGGCGGCGGGGGCTCGATCGGCAGCGGCAGGGCCGCCAGCCGCTCCAGCAGGCGCTGAGGGTCCTCGTCCACCAGCAGCAGCTGACGGTGGCGAAGGGTCACGAAGCCCTCCTCGACCGCGTGGTCCATGAGCCGGACCACCGGCTGCCAGTAGCCGTCCACGTCGAGGAGGCCGACCGGCTTGTGCTGAATGCCGAGCTGCGTCCAGCTGAGGGCCTCGAACAGCTCCTCCAAGGTGCCGATCCCGCCGGGCAGGGCGACGAACGCCGCCGCCTTCTCGGCCATGAGCCACTTGCGCGGGTGCATGCCGTCGACCACGTGCAGCTCGCTCAGGCCGGCGTGCGCGATCTCGGGCTTGGCCAGCGCCTCGGGGATCACGCCGATCACCTCGCCGCCCGCCCCGAGCACCGCGTCGGCGACCACGCCCATGAGCCCCACGCTGCCCCCGCCGTACACCAGCCCCAGGCCGTTCTTCACCAGGCAGGCGCCGAGGTCCCGGGCGGCGGCGGCGTACGCGGGGCGGGTACCGGGACGGGAGCCACAGAACACGGTGACGCGCGGCGGGTCGAAGGCGATCGTCATGGCGGCAGCGTAACCCGTGTGGTTTGCGGGGGGGCTTCGCCCCCCCCACATTCCCCCCCCAACCGGCTCCGGGACGGCGCGCGCTGCTCCTCCTTGGAAGAGACAGACCGTGGGATCCGAAGGCTCCGCGCGCGCCGTCCCTCCGCCCCACCTCGCGCGGGTGCTTGCTCGGGGTCGGTCCAACAGCCGCGTCTCGTGAAGACCCGCACCCGCGCGAGGTGCTCCGATCCGCCGGGCTCGTCGCGATAGGCTCCCAGTCGGGTGCGACTCCACGACTCGGGCTCCCCCGCTCCAACCTCCCCCCTCCGTCCCGCTCCGCTAAGCTCTCTCCCTCCTGAGCCACCCCGACCCTGACCGCGCCGCCGAAGCCGCCCTGACCGAGCTGTCGCGCCTGTGGCGCCTCGAGCGCGAGGGGACCCGCGAGCGGTTCCGCGCCGAGCGCGAGGACGTGCCGCTGGCCGAGCGGCTCAAGCGGGGGCTGGCCCTGGCCAAGCTGGAGGTGCTGGAGGCGGAGCCGGCGCCCGGCGGGTTGACGCTGGTGTGGCTGTCGCCCGGGCGCGGCGACCTGGAGGGGCTGCGCCTCGGCCCCGGAGACCCGCTCACGCTGTGGCGCGACGATCCGCGCGAGGCGGGGGCGGTGCCGGCCACCCTGGCGCGCCGCCAGCGCCAGCGGATCGCGGTCATGGTCCGGGGCGACCTGCCGGAGGCGTTCGAGGAGGGAGGCTTCGCCCTCGACCGCGAGGCGCCCGAGGAGACCTTCGACCGGGGCGATCGGGCGCTTGCCACCTTCCGCGCCGCGGCGCCCAGCGCCGAGCGGGGCCGCCTGCGGGCGGTCCTGTTCGGGGGCGCCCCGGCGCCGTTCGCGGCTTCGCCGCCCGAGTGGACCCCCCTCGATCCGGGCCTCAACGGACCGCAGCGCGAGGCGGTCAGCCGGGCCCTGGCCGCCGAGCGGGTGGCCCTGATCCACGGCCCGCCCGGCACCGGCAAGACCCGCACCCTGGTGGAGGTGATCCGCCAGGTCGTGGCGCGGGGGCAGCGGGTGCTGGCTACCGCCGCCAGCAACCTCGCCGTCGACAACCTGGCCGAGCGGCTGGTGGACGCCGGGGTGGAGGTGGTGCGCCTGGGGCATCCGGCCCGGGTGTCGCCCTCCCTCGAGGAGCACCTGCTCAGCAACGTGGTGCGGGCCGACGAGGGGGCGGCCCTGGCGCGGGAGTGGCTCTCGGAGGCCCACCGCCAGCAGACGCTCCTCCGCAAGCGCCTGTCGCGCGGCGGCCTGAGCCGCGAGGAGCGGCGCGCCGCCTGGGGCGAGGTCAACCGCCTGTTCCGCGACGCCCGCGCGCAGCTGGAGCGGACGCGCCGGGCGGTGCTGGTCTCGACGCCGGTGATCTGCGCCACCGCCGCGGGCGCCGACGCCGACCTCCTCGGCGACGAGCCGTTCGACCTGGTGGTGGTGGACGAGGCGACCCAGTCGCCCGACCCGGTGACGCTGGTGGCGCTGACCCACGCCCCCCGGGCCGTCCTGGCCGGCGATCCGTGTCAGCTCCCGCCCACGGTGATCGACCGCCGGGCCGAGGCGGGGGGCCTCGACCGCACCCTGTTCGAGCGCCTGGCGGAGGCGGACCCGGGCGAGGACGCCTCGCCGGTGCGCATGCTCGAGGTGCAGCACCGCATGCACGCCACGATCATGGGCTACCCCTCGCAGGCTCACTACCAGGGGCGGCTACGGGCCGCCCCCGAGGTGGCGGGCCACACCCTCGAGGACCTGGGCGTCGCCGAGGACCCGCTCCGGCCGGGGCCCTTGATCCTGATCGACAGCGCCGGCAAGGGCTGGGAGGAGGAGCGGGCCAAGGACGACCCCAGCACCCACAACCCGCACCAGGCGGAGCGGACCGCCGCCGAGGTGCGGCGCCTGATCTCCCGCGGGCTGGCTCCCAGCCTGATCTCGGTGATCGCCCCCTACGACGCCCAGGTGCGCCTGCTGCGCGACGGCCTGGCCGCCGAGCGCGAGGCGGGGCTGGAGGTGCGCACGGT
>JAWLGW010000689.1:1819-4413 GCA_041690735.1 Planctomycetota bacterium | reverse complement strand
CGACCCGGGCGACGCCGGCTCGGACGTGCAGGTCAACGTGTGGCCGCTGGTGCGCTACGAGCGCCGCCGGGACGGCACCTTCGAGGTCGCCTTCCCCGCGCCCCTGTGGTTCGAGGACCCGCTGTTCAACTTCGACTCCATCCTGGCGCCCCTGTGGCGGCTGTTCCGCTACCGGCGCGAGGCCGACGGCCGGACGCGCCTCGACCTGCTGCTCGGCCTGTACAGCGCCCGCACCAAGCCCGACGGCGAGGAGCGGTGGGACGTCCTGGGCGGCCTGGTGGGGCGCACCACCAAGCCGGACGGCAGCACCAGGACGCGGCTGCTGTGGTTCCTGGAGTTCTGAGCCCGTGAGCGCCCTCCTCCAGCCGGTCCAGTGGCTCGGCGGTCGGACCCTCCGCTCGCTGGAGGGGGTCGCGGAGGTGTTCGCGCTCCTGTACGGGGCCCTGGCGGTGCTGCTGTACGTGCGGACCCGCGGCTTCCGGGTGGTGCTCCAGATCGGCGTCACCCAGATGCTGTTCACCGGGGTCCACGCCCTGCCCCTGGTCGGCCTGGCCTCGCTGGCCATGGGCACGCTGATCATCACGCAGGCGAACGCCTACCTCCCCACGGTCGAGCTCAAGGCCTCGGTGGCGGCCCTCATCATCGTCGGAGACGTGGTGCCGCTGATGGTCGCCATGGTGCTGCTGGGCCGCTCGGGCAGCGCCATCTGCGTGGAGCTGGCCGGCATGAAGCTGTCGGGCGAGATCGACGGGCTCCGGGCCATGGGCCTGCCCCTCGAGCACGTGATCGTCCTGCCCAGGCTCGTGGCGGGCGTGGTCTCGAGCTGCGTGCTGGTGATCTACGGCCTCGCCATCGGCCTCGGCGGCGGCTACGCCCTCAGCAAGGCGGTGGGCTCGCTCCCCTTCGCCCTGGAGGCGCTCGTCAACGTCCCCTCCTCCCGCGACTACGTCGAGGCCGTGTGTAAGGCCGCGCTGTTCGGGGCGGCCATCGTGCTGGTCTCGATCCGCGAGGGCTACTCGGTGCACGCCTCGTCGCGGGAGATCCCCCAGGCCACCACCCGCGCGGTCGTCAACAGCATGGCGATCGTGCTGGTGCTCAACGCCCTGATCTCGATCACGTTCTGATGAGCTCCTCCGCCGCCGCCCCCCTGCTGACCCTCGAGCGCGTCACGGCCGGCTACCGCGCCACCGAAGACGTGGTCCACGAGGTCAGCCTCGAGCTGCGGCGGGGCGAGGTGGCGGCGGTGGTGTCCCTCGACATGTCGGGCGGCAAGACCACCTTGCTCAAGGCGGCGGCCGGGCTGCTCGAGCCCCGCAGCGGGCGGGTCGTGTTCGAGGGCCAGGACGTGTATCGCATGGGCTACTCCGCCGACCAGCGCTTCCGCGAGCGCTGCGGAGTGGTGCTGGAGGGCGGGGCGCTGCTGGCCAACCGCACCGTGTGGGAGAACGTGGCCCTCCCGCTCCGCTACCACCGCGGCCTGTGGTCGCGCGAGCTCAACGTGGCCGTGGAGCGGCTCCTGGCGCAGTGCGGCTACAACGAGGACGTCCACGGCTACCCCTGGCAGATCAGCGCCCGCGGCAAGCGCATGGCGGCCTTCGCCCGCGCCCTGGCCCGCGACCCCGACCTGGTGGTGGTGGACCGCTTCTTCGAGGGCCTGGAGATGCCGGACTGGCGGCGGCTGTTCGAGCTGGTGCTGGAGCAGAACCACAACGAGGGCGTCTCCTGGCTGCTGGTGTCCGAGCTCGACCCGGCGATCTTCCAGGTGGCGGAGCGGGTGGCGGTGCTGGAGGCGGGGGAGCTGCTCGCCTACGGGGGCCGCCGCGAGCTGTTCCGCGACGCGCGGCTGCGGGCGGCGTTCGAGGCCGCCGAGCTGCGCCCCCGGCGCAACCCCGACAGCGAGCGCATCCTGATCGTCGACTCCAGCGACGAGCTCGACCCGCTGGCCTCGGCCGCCTCCCGCAGCGAGCTGCGCGCCGACACGCCCAGCCCGCCCAGCGCCGACGCGGCGGAGCTGTTCGAGACCATCACCATCGACGGGATCATGCCCCCGCCCGACCCGGTCCGACCGCGCAGCGTCCACCGCCCCGATCCGGGCGCCCGCGACGCCACGCGCGAGCGGCCCGCGCGCCCGGTGGACGACGGCGTGGAGACGATCAACCTGTCCAGCGCGGAGCTGGGCGACCTCGACGACGAGGCAGGCGAGGGCGAGGAGGGCTGAGGTGCGCACGACCATCGTCCGCAACGAGCTGGCCGTGGGGCTGTTCGTGGCCCTGGCGATCCTGATCGGGGCCGGGGTGGCCTTCAAGAAGACGCGCGAGAAGGGCCTCCTCGACGTGCGCAGGGTGCAGTTCGTGGTGCCCCACGGCAGCGGCCTGCAGACCGGCGCGCCGGTGCTGGTGCGCGGGATCCAGGTGGGCTCGGTGGACGACATCGAGCTGACCGAGGACAGCCGGGTGCGGGTCACCTGCAGCATCGCGCCCCGCTTCGCCGGCCGCATCCGCCAGGACGCCGTCGCCTCGGTGGTGGAGCCGCCGGTGCTGGGGGCGACCAAGATCGAGCTCGAGCCCGGCACCGCCAGCGACGCGGTGGCCAAG
>JAWLGW010000689.1:0-1809 GCA_041690735.1 Planctomycetota bacterium | reverse complement strand
AGCTCCGCTCCATGACCAAGCCGGCGCTCCTCGACAAGGTGCAGGAGATCGAGCACAAGGTCGACGCGGTGGTGGCGCAGGTCAGCAGCTTCGTCACCACCGCCCAGCACACCCTGGAGACGGTCCAGTCGGTCGCCACCAAGGTCGACGAGGGGGACGGGCTGGTGGCCCGGCTCCTCAACGACGCGCAGCTGGCGAACGACGCGGTCGCCATGATCGAGGACGTGCGGTCGATCGCCGGCGAGGTCCGCCGCGGCGAAGGGGCCCTCGCCATGGCGATCAACGACGCCGAGCTCGCCGCCAACCTCAAGAGCACCTCCGCCGACCTGCAGAAGGTGGTGGAGGAGGTTCAGCGCGGCCAGGGCTCGCTGGGGCGGCTGCTCAAGGACCCCGAGCTGGTGGAGGAGTCGACCTCGCTGATCCGCGACGTGCGCGGCTCCCTGGCCAAGCTCAACGAGCTCAACGAGGAGGCCAAGGACAGCGTGGCCAAGGTCAACGCCGTCCTCGACACCACCCAGCGCGCGGTGGGCAAGGTCGAGGGGCTGGTCGACTCGGCCGACCGCGTCACCGGCGAGATCGCCGACACCCTCCACCGGATCAACACCGGCGAGGGGACGATCGCGGCGCTCCTCAACGACGATGCGGTCTACCGCGAGACCAAGAGCCTGCTCAAGGAGCTGCGCGAGAGCGTGGAGGACCTGCGCGAGCAGGCCCCGATCAACAGCTTCCTGGGCGTCGTGTTCTCGGCCTTTTGAACGGCAGCTCACGATCGCGAGCGGTCGCTGCGGGAGCGGGTTGAAGCTCGAACACGCCTCGACGCGACCGCTCACGATCGTGGCTGCCGTTCCTAGGGAAGACAGGAGAGGCAAATGGGGACGACACCCGCTCGGGCAGGAGCTGCCGCTCGTGCGAAGGCTCCTCGCGTCGCGCACGCCGGGCGGGTCGTCGCGGCGACGATGGCCTGGGCGGCGGCGCTCCTGGCCGGGTGTGCCAGCGGGCCGACCGCGGGCGAGGTGGAGCGGGCTGACCGGGTGGCGCTGGCCCTGGGGCGGGTGGTGCGGCTGCACTACGACCAGCGGCTGGCGGCGCTCGACCTGGGGGCTCCGCCGGAGGCGCGCGAGCTGTCGGAGGCCCGGGCGGCGCTGGCGGCGGCGCTGGACGCGCCCGGCGGCGAGCCGACGCCCGGCGCCGAAGCATCGATCGGCAGCTGGTCCGACGCCGCCCGGGACGCGCTGATCGGGGGCGGGTACCTGTTCCTGCCGGTCGGTCCGCGGGACCCCGGGATCGCCGTGGCGCGCGGCGAGGAGCGCGCGGCCGGGCTGTCGCGCCGACTGTTCGACCTGACCGCCCGCTACCGGCGCGTCGCCCACCGGGGCGTTGTGATCCCCTCCTTCGCCCGCTACGCCGCCCTGCGCACGGGGGAGGGGCCGCTGCACCCGCCGCTGGGCCGCCACGGCGGGCCCACCGTGTTCCTGGACCGGGAGGCCATCGACCGCCGGGCGGGGAGCGGCCCCTTCGAGGGGCTGAGCGCCGCGCAGCTGGGCGAGCTGGTGGAGACCTTCCACGCCGCCCAGCTGTGGCTCGAGGAGCAAGACCCCGCGGCCTGGCGGGTGGAGGAGTTGGCGGCCGAGCGGCGCGGCGCGGCGGCGCTGGTGGCGACGCTGGCTGTGGCCCACCCCGACCCCGAAACCTTCCTGGCCCGCCTGGCCGCCGGGGAGGGGGCCGACCTCGACCTGGAGCTGGGCCCCCGAGCGCTGCCGGTCCTGGCCCCGCGGGGCCAGGTCCGGCTGGGCGAGGGGGCGCGCGCCC
>JAWLGW010000688.1:0-4414 GCA_041690735.1 Planctomycetota bacterium | reverse complement strand
GCGACGACGCGGGGGCCTTGTACGCAGCGCTCCGCAACCGCCCGACCCGCGAGACCGGCGGCGGGCAGAACTCGCCCTACCTGCAGGACTGGAAGGTCGAGGACGTCGGCTTCATGCTGAAGGCGGACATCTCGCTCGCGGGTCTGACGAAGCAGGCGCTGGGCGAGCCGGTGGTCGAGCGCCTCTCCGAGGCGGACCGCCAGCAGATCAACGTGCTCAAGTTCCAGCAGGACCACGCGCCGAACAAGACCAAGACCCTGGTGCTCCTCGACCCGTGGGGCAATCCCTTTCACTATCGAGAGTGGGCCTCGGTGCGCACCTCCACCAAGGACAAGCTGCTCAGCGCCCCCGTCTCCCGCACCTCGAAGAACGACTTCAACCCCGACGGCGGCGCGGTGGTCTCCCCCACGCTCGACATGCCGCACGGGCTGGAGACCTTCGACATCTGGAGCAACGGCCCCAACGGCGTCAACGAGTGGGGCAACCCCGACTCCGATGACGTGTCGAGCTGGGGGAGCGGCAGGTGATCGGCCGCGCCGACAGCGGACGGGCCCGCCTGGCGAGGGGTCTGGCGGTGTCCGGCGACCGCGGCTTCACCCTCATCGAGCTGCTCATCGCCATGGGCATCGTGATCACGCTCACCGCGTTGCTGGCGACCGCCCTGGGGAGCGCCAAGGAGAAGGCGCGCCGCAAGGCCAGCCAGGCGCTGATCTCCAAGATCAAGATCGCCCTCGAGGCCTACAACAGCGAGTTCCGCGACTTCCCGCCCGATGGCTACGACGCCTCGGAGCCCACCCCGCGGGGGGTGAAGGGCTCGGCCGCGCTGGTCTACTTCCTGTGCCGGCCGCTGATCAAGACCTCGCTGATCGGCGCCGGGGCCGACCCGAACGACCCGCGCAACATCAACCGCAAGCGCGTGGGCCCCTTCCTGGAGCTGAGCGGCGAGAACTTCTCCCGCAAGGACTTCAACCCCAACTACCCCTGGGAGGGGACGGCGGGGAACAAGTACTGGGGCGCGCCGGGCAACTACCGGTTGACCGAGATCATCGACACCTACGGGCGGCCGATCTGCTACGACAAGGTCAAGACCGACACCGCGGCGCACTTCAACCCCAAGCTGTTCCACAAGGCGGCCGGCCTCAACGCGCACGCCGACCAGGACTACATCAAGGCTGGCTTGCTCGGGATCATCCCGGAGGACGAGCCCGAGGCGATCGGCCTCGAGGACCTGGAGAAGAGCCGCCCCGACCCCCGCTTCAAGGACCGGGCCCTGTTCGACGCGTGGGTGCAGGCGATGCAGACGGGCTCGGCCTTGCCCGAGGCCGGGGAGAACACCAGCACCCACACCCCCAAGTTCCTGGGCGGCTACGACCTGTGGTCCTCGGGCAAGTCCTGGGTGGACCCGACCGACGACCTGACCAGCTGGGGAGAGTGATCCCATGCGCCTCCTGACCGCCCGCCGGCGCCGACGCGGCTTCACCCTCATGGAGCTGATGGTGGTCATCGGGATCATCATCGTCATGACCGCCCTCTCGATCCCGGCGATCAACAAGTTCCTCGACGGGCAGACGCTCACCCAGGGCGGTCGGATCTTGCAGAGCGCCTTCAACGAGGCGCGCCGGGCGGCGATCACTCAGCGGGCGCGCAACTACCTGGTGTTCTTCCGCCAGGAGGACCCGTCGCGGCCCGGTGAGTACCTGTACGGCATGCGGCGCTACCGGGAGCGGGTCGGCTACGAGGGCGAGGCGCAGTTCCTGCTGCCGGGGACCATGTTCGACCTGGCCGCCGGCTCCACGACGACGGGGTCGGGCTCGGGCAGCAGCACCACCCCGACCGCAGGCCTCGCCCGTTCGCTGGGGGTGCCGATCTTCGAGGGCCTGCCCGACCAGGACGACGCCGATCTGTTCGGCCCGGGCCGCCAGCCCAAGACGACGGATCAGGCCTGGATCGAGTTCCGCCGCGACGGGACCATCGGCCTGCACGGGCCCCTGGAGCGGAACGAGAAGGTCGCCCGGGAGATCTTCGACCTCAACCAGGTCGTGGAGCTCGACCAGACGACCTTCGACAAGATGCCCGACGAGGTCGACCTCAACCTCCGTGAGACGGGCGACCACGAGGTGGACAAGCGCTGCTTCATCGACCTCGATCGAAACACCGGCCGCGTCAACTTCCGGGTGCTGCAGGTGACCGCGGTGGGTGCCTCCTCCTAGGTGAGGAGGCCAGAAGTGGAGGGACCGTGTTGATCAGGACGCCGCGACGCCTGCGGGCGATCGGCTTCACCATCCTCGAGATCCTCATCGCCATCGTGGTCCTGGTGCTCGGCATCACGGGGATCGTGGCGCTGTTCCCGACCGCCATCGAGTCGGGCAACAAGACCGTCGAGGACACCTACGCCGCGACCATCACCCAGAGCGTGGTGGACGCCATCGCCGTGGGGCTGCGCGAGAGCCGCTACACCTACCGGTCGCCGGACGGCACCGTGTGGACCTACTTCGTGTTCAATCACGACGGGGTGATCGACCGCCCGCCGGGCGAGCCGGAGAAGTTCACCGACGGGAAGGCGCAGATCGAGGGCGGCGGATCGGTCAACGACGAGATCTGGAAGAAGGACCACTGCGTCATCCTCCCCCAGTCGAACAGCGGCGCGCCGGAGAACTTCGACAGCAACCAGGAGCCGTTCTTCCTCTACCCGCTGCCCGCCTTCGACGGCGCCTCCGAGCCCCACGTCGACGTCGAGCAGCGGAACCTGGCCGTGGTGACCAAGGGCAACCTGGTCGACAACTTCGACCCGGACACGAGCAAGTTCGGCGCGATGACGGCCGAGGGCACCGTGGTGCAGTGGTTCCCCAAGGTCTATCAGCTGGGCCGCTACCGCGACACCGGGAACCTCCCCTCGGGCGCCGACCCCGGCGACATTCGCCCCGAGTATCGGGGCGGCGACCTGGTGGTGGCCGCGGCCTCCGGCGGCGGCACCACGACCGGCTCGACGGGGACCGCCCAGAGCATCGCCCTCGACCCCTACCCGACCTACTCGTTCGCCTTCGCGATCAAGCGGGCCCGGGTGGACACCCACGGCGCTGGCGGGAGCGTGGGCGCAGACGGGGTGGTGGACGGCAACGATCCCTACAGCAACAGCCTGTACGAGCTCCGGATCTACATCTTCAAGAACTTCGACATGGACGCGGCGGCCGCCCTGCGGCCCGGCGCCACGGGCGCGGGCGGCGATCGCATCGTCCCCCGGACGAACGTGCCGATCCGCACGTTCATCACCCTGATCTCGATCTGACGAGGCACGGCGCATCCGCGCCGGGAGGCACGGTGAGCCCCCGCATTCCAACCTCCCGCCCCGCTCGCCCCGACGGCGCGAGCGCGGGCCGGCCGGGCTTCACGCTGATCGAGCTGCTGGTGGCGACGGCGCTGATGGTGATCCTCACCGGCAGCGTCACCTACATCTTCATTACGGCCCAGGCGATCTTCACGCGGGTCGACGCCAAGGTGCAGGTCTACCAGTACGCCCGCTACGCCTTCGACCAGATGGAGCGGGACCTCGCCAACGTCGTCGCCTCCCGCAACATGGAGTTCTTCAACGATCAGCTGTCGGTCCTCAACCAGCGCAACTACGACCCGGGCGAGGAGGTGCCGATCCGCGGCACGGCCAACAAGCTGGCGGACCCGAACGGCGACCAGATCTACAACTACGCGTTCACCCTCCGGCAGCCCGAGCCCTACCTCGACGACCGCGGCGACTCGCACCGGCAGGACTCGATCTACTTCAAGACGGTCACCACCACCAGCGGCAAGACCTCGGCCACCCTGGTGGAGTACGCCCTGGTCGACACCGACAGGGAGCGCCCCAAGATGCAGAAGCGCACCTGGCGGGTGACCGGCGTCGACACCAGCAACCCCCTCAAGCCGCGCTACGAGGTCAACGGGCCCCTGCAGGGCCTCCCCGAGACCCAGGACCTGTGCCTGTACTGCGTCGACAGCAAGTTCGAGATCTTCGTCAAGAACAAGCGGCGCGCCGACCCGGGCGACTTCTACTCCTGCGACCGGCTCACCCTCACCGACCCCTCGCAGCCCAAGGAGACCGGTCCGCCCTGGGGCGGGCGGGGCATGCCCGTGTTCGAGCCGATCCACGACTACTGGAGCGGCAAGGACCGGATGATCCAGTGCTTCTACGACATCGACCACGACGACCAGCGCATGGGGCCCGACCTGGGCGTGCTGGAGAAGGATGCCTCGGGGAGGTACACGCTGTTCCGGACCCAGGCCTACTTCACGTTCCCCATGCTGGGCGAGGGCGACACGATCCTGTTCCCGGTCCACCCGCGCAGCGAGCTGACCCGCGCCCAGTCGGTGCGGATCAAGGGCTTCGTGCGCGCCGGGGGCGGCGAGTGGGAGCCGGGGCTGCCGG
>JAWLGW010000687.1:0-4416 GCA_041690735.1 Planctomycetota bacterium | reverse complement strand
CAACCAGACCCTCGACGCGCAGTACATCTTCTTGCTCCACTACACCGGGCTGCTCGAGCGCCCCCACTACCAGGAGAAGGCGCGCAAGCTGGGCAACTGGATCCGGCGCACCCAGCGCGAGGACGGCACCTGGGCGATCTACCACGGCGCCGCCGGCTGCCTGTCGGTGACCACCGAGGCCTACGCCGCCTTGAAGATGCTCGGCGACTCTCCGGACGCGCCGCACATGGTCAAGGCGCGCGAGTTCATCCGCGCGAACGGCGGCCCGGCCCGCACCCGCATGCTGACCCGCTATCAGCTGGCGCTGCTGGGCGAGCTCGAGTGGGAGGTGTGCCCCACCCTGCCGATTCAGATCATGTTCGCGCCCACCATCACCCGGTTCAACATCTACGAGCTGTCGTACTGGGCGCGGGTGTGCACGGTGCCGCTGGCGGTGCTGGCGGACTTCAAGAAGGTCGTCCCGGTGCCCGAGGGGCGCGGGATCAGCGAGCTGTACCCCGAGCCGGTCGACCCCAGCATCCTCTACGAAGGCGCCGAGGGCCTGCGCACGATCTCGTGGGCCAACCTGTTCGTGAAGGCGGACAAGGCCTTCAAGTGGGCCGAGCGGGCGGGCGTGCGTCCGCTGCGCCAGCGCGCCCTCCAGCGGGCGCGCCGGTGGATCCTCGACCACCAGGACCCCTCGGGCGACTGGGGCGGGATCTTCCCGGCGATCGCCAACTCGCTGCTCGCCCTGTACGTCATGGGCATGGGCGTGGACGAGGACCCCTTCCTGCGCGGCATGCAGGCGCTGGAGCGGTTCGAGTGGCCCGACGAGGCCCGCGACGAGACGCACATCGCGCCCTGCGTCTCGCCGGTGTGGGACACGGGGTGGTCGGTGCTGGCCCTCGCCGAGGCCGGCGTGGCGCCCGAGGGCGAGCCCGTGGCCCGCGCCACCGAGTGGCTCGCCAAGATGCAGATCCGCCGCGAAGGAGACTGGGCGGTCAAGGCGCCGCGCACCCCCGCGGGCGGCTGGGCCTTCCAGTTCTACAACGACTTCTACCCCGACACCGACGACTCGGCGGTGGTCATGATGGCGCTGACCAACGGCGCCGAGGGGTCGCAGGAGGCGCGCCACGCGGCCCTCGACCTGGGGCGGCGGTGGCTGCTCGGCCTCCAGAACGCCGACGGCGGCTGGGGCGCCTTCGAGCGCGAGGTGAACGACGAGGTCTACAACGAGATCCTCTACAACGACGAGAAGAACATGCTCGATCCGAGCACGGTCGACGTGACCGGCCGGATCCTCGAGCTCCTGGGCACCATGGGCGCCTCGCGCGAGGACCCGGTGGTCCGCCGGGCCGAGGCCTACGTGCGGCGCGAGCAGGAGGCGGACGGCAGCTGGTGGGGCCGGTGGGGCGTCAACTACGTCTACGGCACCTGGTCGGTGGTCCGCGGGCTGGCCGCGATCGGGGTGGGCCCCGACGACCCCGCCATGAAGGCCGCGGCCGACTGGCTGGAGGCCTACCAGCAAGAGGACGGCGGCTTCGGCGAGTCGTGCGCCAGCTACCTGCCGGGCCGGGAGGGCGAGAAGTGCGCCCCCACCGCCTCGCAGACCGCCTGGGGCCTGCTGGGCCTGATCGCCTGCGGCCGCGCCGCCGGCGAGGCCGCCCACAAGGCGGCCGAGTGGCTGGTGGCGAACCAGGCGGAGGACGGCCTGTGGGCCGAGGACGAGTTCACCGGGACCGGCTTCCCCAACGCCTTCTATCTGAAGTACCACTACTACCCGAAGTACTTCCCGGTGCTGGCCCTGGCGGCGTACCGGAACGCGACGGGGGAGTAGGCTCAGCAGAAGAGTCGAACACGGAATATCAACAGAGAACAGAGAATATGAATGCGAACGGGCAACCGTTCAGCACGTCCGCCGCCGCGACTGCATCGCGTCGGCCCCAAGGAAACGCCAGGAAGGACCGCAGAGATCGCGGAGACCGCAGAGAAACGCGGAGCGGTCGAGGCATGTCGGCGGCCTCTGCGTCTTCTCTGCGATCTCTGCGCTCTCCGCGGTTGTTCTTCTTGGTCCAGTAGCCAATTCGTTAGCCGAATTCTGGAAAAGTGCTCGCTGCCCCACCTGAACGGTTGCGCGAACGGTTCTCTGTTCTCATTGATGTTTGCTGTTGATATTCCGTGTTCTCGGGCGAAGTCGCGGGGCGCGCTCCCCCAAAGCGACAGCTGCCACCGCAGTCCCCCTCCCTCCCTCCTCGCTACAATGCCCCCCGACACCCCAGGGGGCCCGATCATGCGCCGCGTCTCTCGTCTCGCTCCGCTCCTCCTGCTCCTCCTGCTCCCGCAGCCCAGCGCCGCGCAGGCGCGCCAGCAGACGGCCGCTGAGAAGATGCTCGGGGTCGCCTTCTCCCTGCGCCGGGCCGGCGAGTTCAGGGCGGCGGCGGCGATGTTCGACCAGGTGTTGCAGCGGCTGGCCCGCGATCCGCGCAAGCGACAGGTCGCGCACGAGGCCGCCCAGCTGTACCTGGTCATGGGCGAGCCCGTGAAGGCGCTGCTGCTGTACCGCAAGAACCACGATTACGACCACGAGCTGGAGATCCTGCTCGACCTCGGGGAGCAGGACCGGCGCCGGTGGGAGGAGGCCCTCACTGTCGCGCGGCTCGTCAAGCACCCCGAGGGAGAGGCCCGCGCGCTGTCCAAGCTCGGTCGTCACGCCGAGGCCCTGCGGATCCTCGACGCGCAGGGGGGTCGCCTGGACCGGGTCAAGGCGGAGGTGCTCCTGGCGGCGGGCCGCGCGCGTGAAGCGGCCGCGCTGTTCGGGTCGCTGGAGGACTACTACCGGCAGGCCAAGGCGCTGCAGCAGGCGCGGGACGCCGGCGCCTCGCGCGCCTGGCAGGACGCCGTCGCGCAGCTGGAGTTCACGGCCAAGAACGAGAGCATGGCCGCCGTGCGGCGCGCGAAGCAGGCCTTCGACCAGGCCCAGGGCGGCGTGGCTCGCGAGCGGGCGCGTCTGCTCCTGGCCGAGGCCTACGGGAAGTTCGCCGAGGACTACCGCCGCCTGGCCGAGGCCTTCTTCAACGCGGGGCGGCCTCCGTCCGTAGCCCGACAGCTGGCCGGGAACGCGGTCAAGTTCCTCAAGCTGCAGCGCCAGACGCTGGAGGACGCGCAGGGACAAGGCGGAGGCGACGCGTACGGGGTCGCGGCGGTGAAGGCCTGGGGGCTCGAGGCCCGGATCGCCGAGGTCCAGGCCGAAGCGAGCAAGTATCAATAAACCGGCTCTCGGGCTGGATGCGTCCCCTGTCCCCCTTAGAATGCGCAGGTCAGGGAGCGCCCGCTCGAACGCCGGCTGAGGTGCTCCTTCCTCAGCGCGATCCTGAAGGGACCCTCCCGCAGGACCGCCGGAGCGGAGCCGGCTCCGCCCAACACACGACGACGAGCGCGAACGCCCATTGAACAGCTTCGGCGCGCGCAGGAACAGTATGGATTTCTCGAAGGTATATCCCGATCCCCCCCGCCGCGGTAAGGGCGCCGAGGCGCGCCGCGGCAGCCAGGGCCGCTCGCGTCCGAGCATTTACGAGGCCGCGCTCGACCCGATCCTTTCAGGAGACGCGCGCGAGCCGGCGCCGCGTGGCCGCGACCGCGACGACCGCGACGACCGCGACGACCGCGACGACCGCGAGCCCGCCCAGCCGCCCCGCCGCAAGCGCAAGCGTCGCGAGCGCCGGCGCGACGGTGAGGCGCAGCGCGCCAAGCAGGTCTCGGAGCGCCTGGCGCAGGCCAAGGAGGTCGAGCTCGACGGCGACGACCAGCCGCGCGGGGGCAAGTTCCGCCAGTTCGACCTGTCGGCGCAGGTGCTGCAGGCGATCGACGACATGGGCTGGGAGGCGCCGAGCGAGATCCAGCAGCTCATGATCCCGTCGGTCCTGGCAGGGCGGGACGTCGTCGGCCAGGCCCGCACCGGCACCGGCAAGACCGGCGCCTTCGCGGTCCCCCTGGTCGAGCGGTTCCGTGACCGCCCCGAGCGGGACGGCGCCGGGCGCCGCCCGATCGCGTTGATCCTCTCCCCGACGCGCGAGCTGGCCCTGCAGATCCACCGCCAGCTCGAGCAGCTCGCGGCCTACACCACGATGCGCTGCACCTCGATCTACGGCGGCGCTCCCATGGAGCCGCAGCTGCGGGCCCTCCGCGCCGGCGCGGACATCGTGACCGGCACGCCGGGCCGCGTCATGGATCACATGCGGCGGGGGTCGCTCGTCCTCGACGACGTGACCTGCTTCGTGCTGGACGAGGCGGACCGCATGTTCGACCTCGGCTTCCGCGACGACATCTACTGGATCAGCCGCCGGCTGCCGGAGGACGAGCGCCAGACGCTCCTGCTCTCGGCCACGATCGACAAGGAGGTGCTCCGCCTCGCCAAGGAGGTCACCGAGGACCCCGAGG
>JAWLGW010000686.1:0-4424 GCA_041690735.1 Planctomycetota bacterium | reverse complement strand
CATGATCCGCTACATGCAGCGGGAGCCGCGGGTGCTGTACGGGATCACGGTGGACGGCTCGCGCGGCCCCGCGCTGCGCATGAAGTCGGGCGGGCCGGTGATCGCCAGGACCTGCCGCGCGCCCCTGTACGTAGTGCGCACCTGGTACTCGCGCCGGATCACCTTGCCCACCTGGGACCGCACCACGATCCCGCTGCCGTTCGGGCGCATTCAGACCTGGGCGGTCGGCCCCTACTGGGTCGACCCCGACTGCAGCAAGGACGAGCTCGAGCGGGCCTGCGCGCATCTCGAGGGCGAGCTCCTCGACCTGGCGCACGTGAGCTTCGAGACCTTCCCCGGCACCGGCGCGCCTGGCCGCGAGGAGTTCCCCGAGGGCTGGAGGCCCCGGTGGCCGCCGGGGACCTGCGGGCTGGCGCGGACCCCCCACGACCTACGCCCCGACGACCCGCCGCCCTGGGCTCACAGGCCCGAGCAGGCGAAGGCCCCGGCGGCCGAGGCCCCAGCCGGCTGACTCGGAGGGGGACCGCTGAACCGGGCGCGGAGCGCGCCCGCCGGCTAACCTTGGGGCGTGCCGCCGCTCCCGCCCGTCGTGTTCCAGCACTTCCGCAACCCGCAGCGCCAGGGGGCGCTGCTGGGGGCGGCGGTGGGGGAGGTGGACGGTCGGCGGCCCAACTCCAAGGTGCGTCTGTACCTGCGGATCGCCGCTGAGGAGCGGGTGGAGGCCCGCTTCGAGTGCAAGGGCGACCGCTCCTGCGTGGCGGCCGCTTCGCTGGTGGCCAGCCTGATCGACGGGCGGCCCCTGGCGCAGGTGGCCGCCCTCGACCTGGACGCGATCGCCGCCGCCTACGACCTGGCGGCCGACCTGCGCCCGCAGCTGATCCCGGCCTTCGAGGCCCTGCAGGCGGCGCTGGCCGCCCTGGAGGGGCGCCCCTCGCCCTACGCCCGCGACGGCGAGCTGGTCTGCCACTGCCTGCACGTGCGGCGGGGGCGGATCGAGCGGGCGATCCGCGAGCAGGGGGCGCGGACGGTGGAGGAGGTCCGCTTCTGGACCCGGGCCTGCTCGGGCTGCCGCTCCTGCCGCACCGACCTCGAGCGCCTGCTCGAGCGCGACGCCTAGCGCGACCAGCGCTCGAGCGCTCCGCCTCCGCCCATGTCCTCCCGGCCGCCGCTGCTGACCCGCCCCTTCCTGCTGCTGGTGTGCGGCCACTTCCTGCAGGCGCTGGGCTTCTCGTCCATGCTCCTGCTGCCGCTGTACCTCGAGCACCTCGGCGCCAGCCGGGCCGAGATCGGCGCGATCATGGCGATCGCCTCGCTGGGCGGGCTGCTGGTCAAGCCGATCGTGGGGTGGCTCCTCGACACCTGGGGCCGCCGGCGCACGGTGCTGGCCGGCACCGCCGCCCTGGTGGCGGCCATGCTGGGGCTGTTCTTCGTCCGCAGCCTGGGCCCGCTGATCTACCTGGACCGGATCCTGTTCGGGGTCGGCGCCGGCACCCTGTTCACCGGCTACTTCACCTGGGCCACCGACCTGATCCCGCCCGGGCGGCGCACCGAGGGGATCGCCCTGTTCGGGATCTCTGGCCTGCTGCCGCTGGCCCTCAACGGCTTCGTCAACGACGTGGGCCTGACGGCCCCCGACCTGCGCCTGCTGTTCGCCGCCCTGGGCGGCGTGATCGCCCTCTCGGCGCTGGCGCTGCTGCCGGTGCCAGAGACGCAGCACGCCGACGACCCCGCCGCCCCGCAGGGGCCGCGGGCGGTCCTGCGGGCGCTGGGCGTGCGGCGCCTGTGGCCGGTGTGGCTGGCGACGGCGCTGTTCGCCGGCCTGGTGGGCGTGTTCATGGCCTTCGCCACGGTCACCGCCAAGGCGCGGGCCCTCCCCGACCCGCCCGCGGTGTGGCTGAGCTACTCCCTGGGCGCGGTGGGCGTGCGCCTGATCGGGGCTCGGCTGCCCGACCGGCTGGGCCCCCGCAACCTGGTGGCGCCCGCCCTGGCCTTCTACCTGCTCGCCTTCGTGACCCTGGCCGGCGCCACCTCGCAGCGCGCCCTGCTGCTGGCGGGGCTGCTGGGCGGCCTGGGCCACGGCTACTGCTTCCCGGTGGTGGTCAGCCTGGTGGTGGCGCGCAGCCACGCTCGCTGGCGCGGCTCGGCCGTGGCGGGCTTCACGGCGGTGTGGCAGCTGAGCGAGCTCGCCCTGCCACCCCTCCTGGGTCTGGTGGCCGACGCCTGGAGCGACGCCGCGCTGTATGGGGTGGCGGTCGCAGGCGGCGCGGCGGGCCTGGCGGCCTGGGCAGCGCTGGAGCACGCCTGGGGCGGGTGCAAGAAGGGGAGCGGGTAGACGGCTGGCGGTACGGAGCACCTCGCGCGGGTGCGGGTCGATCGCGAGGCGTGGCTGTTGGACCGTCCCGGGGCGAGCACCCGCGTGAGGTGGGCGGAGGGGCGGCGCGCGCGGATCCTCGGACACGGCGGTCTCCCCTTCCCAACGAGGAGCAGCGCGCGCCGTCCCGGAGCTCTGGGGGGGAATGTGGGGGGGGCGAAGCCCCCCCGCAAACCACACTGGCCGCCGTCGTGCCTCCCGCCCGCCTACTCCCCGTCGTAGTAGCGGACGAGCACCTGCTCGTCGAGCGTGTTGACCTCGACCCCCGCGGGCGCCTTCATGTCCTCGGGGAAGGCGAACAGGGCCGGCACCAGGGCGTCGTTGAGGTAGGTGAGCTCGCCGCTGACCTCGCTCGCCAGGGCTCGCGGCGGGCGGCGCGGCTGGGGAAAGGCCAGCGCGAACCCCCACTCGCCGAAGGAGGGGACGTTGGCGTGGTAGGGGTGCACGTCGAAGCCCGCGTCGGCGAGGGTGGCGACGACACACCAGTAGGCCTTGGCGCCCCGGCGCGGGCGCACGTCGGGCGGCCCCGAGGGGGAGGTCGCCTGCACCGCCAACGCCCCGCCCTGGGCCAGGTGGCGGCGCACCAGCCGGTAGAAGCCCCAGGTGTACAGCTTGGCCAGGGCGTAGCTGCGGGGGTCGGGCAGGTCGATCACCACCAGGTCGTAGGTCTCGGTGTGCTCCTCCAGCCACTTCATGGCGTCGGCGTTGACCACCTTCACCCGCGGGTCGGCGAAGCTGCGCTCGTTGAGGCCGGTCAGCAGGGGCTCGCGCGCGAACAGGCCGGTCATGGCGGGGTCGAGGTCGACCAGGGTCGCCTGCTCGAGGCCGGGGTAGCGGAGCAGCTCGCGCAGGGCCAGGCCGTCGCCGCCGCCCAGGACCAGCGCCCGGCGCAGCGGCGTCCGCAGGGAGGCCGCCGCCGGGTGCACCAGCGCCTCGTGGTAGCGCCGCTCGTCGAGGGAGCTGAACTGCAGGCGCCCGTCGAGCATGAGGCGCACGTCCTCGCGCCAGCGGGTGAGGACGATCGTCTGGTAGGGGGTCTTCTCCTTGAACAGGACCGGCGCGTCATAGATGTGCTGCTCGGCGGCGGCTGAGATCCGCTCCGCCAGGACGAAGCCCCCCAGCAGCAGGACGGCCGCGGCGGCGCACTTCGCTTGCACGGCGACACCCGCCCTGCCAAGCCGCTGGCGGAACACGACGGTCAGGGCGTGGGCGACCGCCACGTTGAGGAGCCCGAACAAGAAGGCGGTGCGGGGGAGGCCCAGCAGCGGGACCAGCAGCAGCGGGAACAGGAGGCTCGCCGCCAGGGCGCCGATGTAGTCGAAGGCCAGCACCCGCGCCACGAGGTCGGCGAAGCTGACCTCGTCCTTGAGGACGCGCATCAGGACCGGGATCTCGAGGCCGACCAGGACCCCGATCGCGCCCACCTCGGCGAACAGCAGCGGCCGGACCGAGCCAAGCCAGGCGTAGGAGGCGAGCAACGAGACGGCGGACAAGCCGCCGATCACGCCCACCGCCAGCTCGACCCGCAAGAACACCACCAGCAGGTCGCCCCGCACGTAGCGCGACAGGTAGGAGCCCAGGCCCATGGCGGACAGGTAGACGCCGATCACCAGCGAGAACTGGGTGACCGAGTCGCCGAGCAGGTAGCTCGCCATGGCGGCGGCCACCAGCTCGTACACCAGGCTGCAGGTGGAGATCACCAGGACGCTGAGGAACAGCGCCACGTGGCCAGCGACCGGCGACGCGGTGGGTGACGTCGCGGCGCCGGTCCCCTCCGCGGGGGCGGCGTCAGCCGCCATGTACGGCGGCGGCGATGATCAGCGCCAGCCCGATCACCACCGAGCCCATGATGATCCCCAGCGCGGTGTTCTGGTCCTCCTCGATCTCCTTGCGGACCGAGAAGGGGATCACCTTGGCCATGATCCAGAAGGCCGCGGCGAACACCAGGATACCGACCGCGGTGTACACCAGCGCGTTCGCCAGCCCGTGCAGGTCCAACACCCGGCGCACCCCGCCCGTCACCTCGTCGGCCGCCAGCGGCAGCGCGTGCCGC
>JAWLGW010000685.1:0-4426 GCA_041690735.1 Planctomycetota bacterium | reverse complement strand
GCCCCGGCATGTACTGGAGCTGGCTGACGATCAGGATCAGGCCCAGCAGCGGGAGCGCCGCCAGCAGGTAGGCGATGATCTGGCTCTGGGTGATCGAGGAGGTGAACAGCCCGATCGACAGGAACAGGCCGCCCATGAGGGCCAGCCCCAGGTAGCCGCCGATCGCCGGCCCCGAGTCCCACTCGGGCGCGTACTGCGCCAGCACCACCAGGTAGGCCAGGCTGAGCGAGACCATGAACCCGTAGTAGGTGAAGGTCCCCAGGAACTTCGACAGGACCACCTGGATGTCGGTGACGGGCGCGGTGAGGAGCAGCTCGAGGGTGGCCTCGCGCTGCTCCTCGGCCAGCAGGCGCATGGTCAGGGCGGGGCAGATCAGCACCAGCGACAGGAACAGGAAGATGTTCTCGGTGACGAAGTGCGAGGCGGGCTGCTCGAACGTGCGCCCATAGGAGTCGGGCCCCGCGTAGGCCGCCAGCAGCAGGCAGAACAGGAAGCCGTTCACCAGCAGGAACACGAACAGGACCACGTAGGCGACCGGGTGGAAGAAGACCCGGCGGACCTCGCGCCAGGTGAGGCTGGACAGAGTGCGCCACCACCAGCCCTCGAAGGGGAGGCCCAGGGGGTTCCAGCGCACGGAGGGCTGCCGCCCGGTAATCAGGGCGACCACGCCCAGGGCCACCGGGTAGCCCGGCACCAGCACGGCCGCCGCCCGGATCACCAGCAGCACCCGGGCGTTCTCGGCCCCGAAGTCGTGCAGGAACACCCGCCGCGCGAACAGGAAGCCGGCGACGCCGAACAGCGCCACGGCCAGCGCGCCCAGCAGGCGGGTGGCGCCGCTGGGCCCCTCGGTCGTCCACACCGCGGGCACGTTCAGCGCCCCGTCCTCGCGGGATCCGGCGGCGACGTCCTGGCGGCGCGCGCGCAGCAGGGCGTCCGCCGCGATCAGCGCGGCCCCCGCCAGCGCGGCGATCGCGCTCCCCCACCCCATGCCGCCGGTGAAGAAGCTGGCGACGGTGACCCCCACCAGCAGCAGGATCCCGATCCCCATGAGGGGCAGCGAGTCGGCGGGGGCGCCCGGCGGCGCGGCCGCGGGCGGCGGCGCCGGGGTCTCGACCGCCGTCGACTCGACCGCCGTCGTCTCGACCACCGTCCGCTCGCTGGAACGCGGCTCGTCGTTCACGCGGCCACCTCCTCGGACGGCGTCGCCGCTCCCTCCTCGCGGGTGAGGGTCATGAAGATCGACTCCAGGGTGGCCCGCCGCGGGGTCAGCTCGCTCAGGGCCCACCCGGCCTCGCTGGCGGCGCGGGCGATCGCCTCGCCGGCCGCGGCCTCGTCGCTGTCCTCCCGGTAGCGGATCACGAACCGCTGCACCGTGCCCTCGCTCTCCTCCCACCGCGGCTCCACCGCGGCCACGCCCTCGGCGGCGCCGAGGCGGGTCGCCACGGCGTCGGTGGTCTCGTCGGCGCGGACGGTGACGGTGAAGGCCCGCTCGCGGTGGGCCTCGAGCAGCCCCGCCACGGTGTCGTCGGCGACGGTGCGCCCGGCGGCGATGATCACCACCCGGTTACACACCACCTCCACCTCCTGGAGGATGTGGGTGGACAGGACGATCGTGTGCGTCTCCCCCAGCTCGCGGATCAGCGAGCGGACCCCCTGGACCTGGTTGGGGTCGAGGCCGATCGTCGGCTCGTCGAGGATCAGCAGGCGCGGGTTGCCGACGAGCGCGTCCGCCAGGCCGACCCGCTGCCGGTACCCCTTGGAGAGGGTGTCGATGAACTGCCGGGCCCGGTCACGCAGCCAGGCGCGCTCCATGACGTAGTCCACCCGAGCCGCCACCTGCCGGCGGGGGACGCCCTTGATCCGCGCCCGGTAGGTGAGGAACTCGCGCACCCGCATGTCGCCGTACAGCGGTGTGTGCTCGGGCAGGTAGCCGATCCGCCGGCGGGTCTCGACGGGGAACCGAGCCACCTCGAGCCCATCCACCTGGATCGAGCCGGCGCTGTAGGGGATGAACCCCACCGCCGAGCGCATGGTGGTCGACTTGCCGGCCCCGTTGGGGCCGAGGAGGCCCACCACGTCGCCCGGCTCCACGGCGAAGGTCACGTCGCGCAGGGCCAGGAAGTCGCCGTAGAACTTGCGGAGCTGCTGGATCCGTAGCATGGGAGGTCCCTGCAGAAGGCCCCTGACCGGCAGGCGCGGGCGGCGGCGCGCGCCACAACTCCGTGCGCCGCCGAATGTTCGGTCACCCAGCCGCGCGCGGGGGCACGACGGTAACCGGGGCTGCATCGGCCGTCAAGAAACGGAATGGGGCTCCGAACGCCGCTCCCGCCCTCGTTCGCTGACCTCCGGACGGTGAACGCCCGCGCTAGCGAGCCGCAGGCCTGGCCTACCCCGACCCTCAACCCCTGCCGCGCAAGCCTCAGGTGCGCCCGCCGCTCACACTCTGGTCCCTACCCAGGGTTCGGTCCCGCTCCAACAGGGTTCGGTCCCGCTCCAACCGCGCGAGCGAGCCGCAGACCTGGCCTGCCGCGACCCCCAATCCCTGCCGCGCGAAGCTCTGGTGCGCGCGCCGCTCACGTTTGGGTCCCTACCCTGGGTCGGGTCCGCTCCCCCGTCGCGCGGTCGGCCCTGGGTCGGGTCCGCTCCCCCGTCGCGCGGTCGGGTCCGCTCCCCCGTCGCGCGGGCAGCGGTTACCGTTGGCCCCCACCTGTGACCGTGGAGCCGAACTGGTGAGTGAGAGCGAGCAGCCGCGGGTGCCCACCTCGGAGCTGGAGCGCTTCGAGGCGCTGCCGGGCGGGGCGACCTGGAGCGAGGCGCCCGGGCTGATGAGCCGCGGGCTCGCCATGGGCCTGGCCGAGGTGGTGCCGGGCGTGTCGGGCGGCACCCTGGCGCTGATTACGGGGATCTACGCCCGGCTGATCCTGGCGGTGAAGTCGTTCGACCGCGGCGCCCTGCGCCACCTGCTGGCCCGGCGCCTGGCCGACCTGCGCGACCACGTGGCCTGGCGGTTCCTGCTGCTGGTGGGGATCGGCCAGGCCGCGGGGATCGTGGTGTTCAGCCAGTTCCTCCCCACCTGGACCAAGACCCATCCGGAGCTGGTGTACGGCGCCTTCTTCGGCCTGATCGTGGGGAGCATCATCCTGATCGGCCGCGACGTGCTCCGCCGGGGCCTCACCTGGCGGGTGGGCCTGGCCGCCCTGGGCGGGCTCGGCCTCGGCCTGGCCGTGGTGACGGCCGTCCCGCCCGAGGGGACCCCCGACGCGCCCTGGTTCCTGTTCGTGTGCGGGTGCATCGCCATCAGCGCCATGATCCTGCCCGGGATCTCCGGCTCGTTCGTGCTGCTGATCCTGCGCAAGTACGAGGTCGTGATCGGCGCGGTCGGCACCGTCACCCGCCTCGGCGAGGGCGCCGGCGCCGCCCTGGTGAACGTGCTGCTGCCGTTCGCCCTGGGCTGCGTGGTGGGCGTGGTCACCTTCTCGCGCTTCTTGAGCTACCTGTTCAAGCGGGCCGAGCAGGCGACGTTGTCGTGCATGGTCGGCGTCATGGCGGGCTCCCTGTGGGTGATCTGGCCCTTCCAGGAGCGGGAGTACGCCGTCGTGCGCGGCAAGGAGAAGCTGCTCAGCTCCACCCCGGTCTGGCCCGGCGACGACGCGCCGCTGCTGGCGACGGTCCTGCTGCTGGTGGCGGCGCTGGGGGCGGTGCTCCTCATGGACGCCGTGGCGCGCCGGCGCGTGCCCGAGGCGCGCCGCCCGCCAGGCGGTGCGCCGGGGGACGGGTCCCCGCCGGATGCGAGCCCCGCGGTAGACTCCGAGGCGTGAGCAAGCAAGCACAGGCGATGGCCGGGGCCGTGGTGGTGGCGGCCCTGCTGGCGGGGGTGGGGTTCCTCCTGCTCAGCCCCGACGAGGGCGGGCCTGCGATCGAGGTGCCGCCGCCGCAGGTCCCAATCCCTGGCGCGGACGGGGGCGAGGCGCGACTGGACGCCGGACAGGCGGCCGGCGATCAGCGACCGGCGCGCCGTCCCGGCGCCGAGTCTTCGCCGTCCCCCGCAGCGACACCGAGCCCGAGCGACCCCCCTCCGCCGCCCCGCCACTCGCCGGCGTCCGCCCACGCCGGCCAGGTGGCGCCGGGGGCGCCCGGCGAGGGGCCCGCGGCCCTCACGATCCGCTGCGTCGACGGCGAGGGCGCCCCGGTCGCGGGCGCGCGGATCGAGGCCCGCCGCCCCAGCGGGGCGCCCCTCGACCCGGTGGTCACCGACGAGCGGGGCGAGGCGACCCTGCGCGGCCTGCCCCAGGGCGAGCAGGTCCAGGGGCAGGTGCTCCACCCGCGCACCCGGGGGCCGGTCCCCTTCGGCCCCGCGCGGGTGGGCGTGGAGGTGGCGGTGGTCCGCCTGTCGCCCTCGCAGCTCGGGCGCCTGCGGGGCCGGCTC
>JAWLGW010000684.1:0-4434 GCA_041690735.1 Planctomycetota bacterium | reverse complement strand
ACGCCCATGCCCGCCTCGACCTCGGGGCACAGGTGCGCCCACTCGACCCAGGTCGCCAGCCGCTCGGCCAGCGCCGCGCGCCTGTCCTGGCCGTCGTAGCGCACCCGCTCGCCGAGGAGGCAGGCGCTGATCCCGAGCCGGGGTCTCGTCACGGACCCGATCATCGGCGATGGAGCCGGGAATGTGGGGCCGGGGAAGGAGCCCGGTGGAGTCGGGTCTCGAGCCCGGTCGGAAGCGTGGATTCAGGTCATCTGCACCCCATTGCGACAGCCGACCCCGCTACACTCCTCGTGTGAGCGCCGGCCCCCGCCCTCGTCGTCTGCGTGCCCTGTTCCTGCTGACGGTGCTCCTGCCCGGCGCCGCCCTCGCGGTCACGGGCTACCTCGCGATCACCCAGGAGCGGCGGCTGCGGGAGGCGCGCGAGGAGCGGCAGGCCGAGTCGCTCCTGCGGGCGCTGGAGGAAGGCTTGGCTCGGGCGGCGAGCGACCGGCTGGCCGCCTGCGAGGCGCGGCTGCGGGCGGCCCTGGCGACGGACGAGCCGCCGGAGCGGGCGCTGCTGGGCGACCCGGGCCCGGGCGAGGCGCGGCTCCTCGACGCGGACCTGCGGCAGGTGGCGCCACCTCGACCCTGGCGGCGCGACGACCTCGACCAGCCCGCCCTCCCCGGCCCGCTGCTGGCGGTCGTTCGGCGCGAGCAGGCGGGGGACCTCGCCGGCGCCCTGGAGGCGCTCGAGGCCTCGCCCCTCGCCGGGCTGGCCTGCGCGCGCAACCTCGGGGCGCGCCTCCTGCACGGGCTCGGTCGGCTGGAGGAGGCCCTGGCCGAGGACCGGTGGCTGCAGGAGATCCCTCCGGGGGCGGGGCTTCCCCTGGCTTGGATCGCGAGCGAGCGGGAGGCGGAGGCGCTGCTCGCGGCGGGACGTCGCCCCGAGGCGGAGGCCGCCGCGGCCCGTTCGCTGGAGCGCCTGCTGCAGAGCGGGGGCGCGGGCGGATCGCCGGGCGCCTACGCCGCGACCCTGGGTCGCCTGGCGGAGGTCCTGCCGGCTGGACCGCTGCGCGAGCGCGGCCGCGCCGCTGTGCTCGAGGCCCGCCTCGCCGCGGGGATCGCGGCCTGGGGAGCGGGCGGCGGCCTCACGGCGCACCCCTCCGCCGCGCGGCTGCCGGGCTCCGAGGCCACCCTGCTGCCGCTGGCGGGGGAGCCGGGCTGGGTGGTGGTCGGCGCCCCGGTGCGCGCGGCGGCCGGCGCCCTGCGCGCCGCGGTGATCCTGCCGCGGGCGGCCCTCGAGGCCCTGCTGGCGCGCGCCTTCGCCGCGCGCGCCGGTCCGGACGCCGAGGCGTTCGAGGTGGCGCTGCTGGAAGCGAGCGCCCGGGCCGACGCCGCCGCGAGCGAGCCCTCGACCTGGCGCCGGCCGCTCCCGGGCGGGGCGGTGCTCGTGGTCCGCGCGGGCGAGTCGGCCTACGAGGCCGCCCTGGCGGGGCGCCGGGCGGTGCAGCGCCTGGCGGGGGCCAGCGTGCTGTTGCTGGTGCTGATCGGCGGCTCGCTCCTCACCTACCGCGCCGCGCAGCGCGCCTCCGAGCTCGCGCGGCTGCGGACCGAGTTCACCGCCAGCGTCACCCACGAGCTGCGCACCCCGGTGGCCTCGATCCGCGCCATGTCCGAGATCCTCGCCCTGGGCAAGGTGCCCAGCGAGGAGCGCCGGGCGGCGTACTACCGGGCGATCTCCGAGGAGACCCAGCGGCTGGGGCGCCTGGTCGAGGACGTGCTCGACGTGGCCCGGGTGGAGAGCGACGGCTTCAGGCCGGACCTCGAGGTCCTGTGCCCCGGCGAGGTGGTGCGCGCCGCGACCGACGCCTTCCGGGCCTCGCCGGTCAGCAAGGGGCTGGGGGTGGAGTTCTCGGCCGCCCCCGACCTGCCGCGCGCCGCCCTCGACCGGCGCCTCATGGCCCGCGCCCTGGAGAACCTGCTGGTCAACGGCGTGAAGTACGGCGGCGAGCAACCCGACATGCGGGTCGAGGTGCGAGCCGGCGGCCTGGGGGTCGAGGTGCTGGTCTCCGACCACGGCCCAGGGATCGACCCGCCCGACCTCGAGCGAGTGCTGCGCCCCTTCGAGCGCGGCCGCGGGGTGGCGGACGTGCCGGGCGCGGGGCTCGGCCTGGCGATCGTGGCGGCGATCCTCGAAGCTCACGGCGGCAGCGTCGCCGTGGAGAGCGTCAAGGGCATGGGGACGACCTTCCGCCTGTCGCTCCCGGCCGCGGAAGAGGTGCCCTCGTGAGTGACCGGCTGCTGATCGTCGACGACGAGCCGCACATCCTGAACCCGCTGGTCGACTACTTCCTGGCCGAGGGGTACGACGTCGTGTCGGCCAAGGACGGCGAGGAGGCGCTGGCGCGCGCCCGCGAGCGCGGCCCTGACTGCGTGGTCCTCGACCTCATGCTGCCGCGCAAGGACGGGATCGCGGTGTGCCGCGAGCTGCGCCAGGCGGACCCCTTCCTGCCGATCATCCTCCTCACGGCCCGGGCGGCCGAGGGCGACCGGGTGCTGGGGCTCGACTCGGGCGCCGACGACTACGTCACCAAGCCTTTCGGCATGCTGGAGCTGCACGCCCGGGTGCGGGCTCAGCTGAGGCGGTCGCGGCGCACCCGGGCGGCGGTCGCCCCCACCGGCCCCGTCCGTTTCGGCGCCTGCGTGCTCGACACCGCCAAGCACACCCTCACGCGCGACGGCGCCCCGGTGAAGCTGTCGGCCATGGAGCTCAAGCTCCTCGAGTTCCTGGTCTCGCGCGAGGGCGCGGTGATCCCCCGCGAGACGCTGCTGCACGAGGTGTGGGGCTACGAGCGCTACCCCTCCACCCGCACCGTCGACACCCACGTGTGGAAGCTGCGCCAGAAGCTGGAGGAGGACCCCAACGCCCCCCGCCACCTGCTGACCGTCCACGGCATCGGCTACCGGTTCGTCCTGGAGGGGGAGGACTAGCGCCGTGCAATGGACCCAGCGGCAGCTTCCCCTGCTCCTGCTCGCGCTGGCCCTCGCCTCCCCCGCTGCGGCGACCCCCGACGCTCCCGCTCCGCTGCCCGACGCCGAGGCGCGGCTGCAGGCTGCCCTGCGGCTGGAGGTGGCCCGCGGCGATCTGGCGGGCGCGCGCCGCGCCTACGCCGACCTGGCGGCCGACCCGGCCGCTCCGGCCGGCGTGCGGGCGCGGGCCCGGGCTCGGCAGGAGGCCGGCGCCCGCGCCCTCGGCGAGAGCGGCCCGGCGAGCGAGGACGACGCGCTGGTGCACGCCCGCGCCCTGGCCGGCGCCGGGCGTCACGCCGAGGCGGCCGCGCTGCTGGCGGTCACGGGAGGCGGCGCCCCCCGGGCGGAGCTGCTGCGCGGGATCAGCCTCCTGCTGCAGGGCGGGGGCGAGGAGTCGGCGCGCGCCGCCCTCGACGTGCTGCAGCGCCTGGGGGAGCGCAGCGGCGCCTCGGCTCCGGTGCTGCTGTGGCTGGCGCGCACCCACCAGGCTCTCGACCAGCGGGCGGAGGCGCTGCGGGTGGCGGACGCTGCCCTGGGCCTCGACTCGGAGCGCGCCGACGCCGCGCTGCTGCGGGCCGAGCTCCTGGCCGAGCAAGGGGAGCGAGCGGCGGCCCAGGCAGCGCTGGAGCAGGCCCTGGTGCGGTGGCCCGACCTGTCGCAGGCGCGCCTGCAGCTGGCGCGCCTGTTGGCACGCGAGGCGCCCGAGTTGGCGCGCTTGCAGCTCGAGCGGCTGCTGGCGCGCAGTCGTGTGCCGGACGACCAGGGGGAGGCGAGCCTGCTCCTGGGGGCGATCGAGGCCCGCGCCGCCGAGCCCGTGGCGGCCTGGCTGGCCGCCGAGGCCGCCCTGCGCGGGCCGGGAGGACCGGCGCCGGTGGAGCGGGTGGCCGCCGAGCAGGAGCGACTGCGGCGCGATCGCTTGCGGCGAGCCCGGGAGGCGTTCGAGCGGGCGTGCGCGCGCGAGGTGTGCCGCGCCGAGGCGCTGCTCGGCCTGGCTGCGGTGGAGGTCGAGGCCGGAGCGCAGGACGCCGCGCGCGGGCGGGTGGACGAGGCGCGGGCGGCGGCGGCCGCGCGACGGCCCCTGCAGCTGGGCGGCTGGGACGCGCAGGACCGGGCCTGGAGCGCCCTGGAGCTGCGGCGGACCTCGCCTGGTTCGCTGCGCCGTCGCGTGGAGTCCCTGGCGCTCGAGGTCGCCCTGGCAGCGGGGGACGAGCCGGGCGCCGCCAGCGCCCTCGAGGCCCTGCGGCGGGCGCAGGGGAGCGCGCCGGCGCTCGCCGCCGCGCAGGCCCGCCTCGCCGCCTTGCGTGGCGACGAGGCCGCGGCCGCCGCCGCCGAGGCCGAGGCGTTCGCGCGCGCGCCGGCCCTGGCGGCGGACGCCGACCTCGCCGCCTGCGCTGACGCCTGGCGTGAGGAGCCGGGTCACCTGCC
>JAWLGW010000683.1:0-4449 GCA_041690735.1 Planctomycetota bacterium | reverse complement strand
GGCGTCCTCGTAGCGCGCCTTCCCCTGGTCGACGTGGGCGATATAGAACTCCAGCGCCGGCGGCGTCGCCTGCGCCTTCTCGGCGAGGGCGCGGAGCTCCCGCACCACCACCTCGAGCTCGGCCCGCGCCTCGTCGCCGCGCCTGCCGCGCAGCGCCTCGACCCGCTCGCCCAGGACGCGCATGCGGCCGTTGATCTTCTTGAGCCGCTCGACCATGGGGGTCAGGCGCGAGGTCTGGATCCGGTAGGGGAGGAGCACGCCGCAGGCGTCGCTGAGCTTGCGGTTGAGGGCGCGCCGCAGGTGGGCCCGCTCCTCCTCGCCGCAGTCGGGCTGCACGTAGCGGCGGAAGATCCGGTCGTGCTCGCCGATGTCGCGACGGACCACCGGGAGCTGCTCCTTGAGGTCCTTGCGGATCCGCTCCTTCTTGGCGTTGTCGTTGGCCTCGATCAGGAGGACCCGATCGACCGGCAGCTGCCCGCGCACGATCTTCATGAGCAGGTCGACGCACAGCTGGAGGGCGAGGCCGTTGCGCACGATCCGCTCGCGGTACCAGGCGCGGGACTCCTCCAGCTCGCGCGCCAGGATCCGCTCCTCCTCCACCGAGATGGGCGGGATCACGCTCATCGGATTGAGGTAGACCTTGACGAGGTCCTGCTCTCGTTGCGAGTCAGCCAGCGCCATGCAGTCGTCTACCTCTAGGGTGCAGGTCGCCGCGAGTATAGGGTCGCCGTAGGAGGTCGTAAAGTGGCCGCAGGCCGGGCGGCCGTGGGATACTCGGGCCCATGGGCCTGTACGAGATCGACGACCGCTCCCCCACCGTCCCCCCCGAGGTGTACCTCGCCCCCGGCAGCCAGGTGGTCGGCGACGTCCGCATCGGCCCCGGCTCCAGCGTGTGGTTCAACGCGGTGGTGCGGGGAGACGTCCAGCCGGTGCGTATCGGCGCCCGCACCAACGTGCAGGACCTCGCCATGGTCCACGTCACCACCGGCCGCTTCCCCTGCGAGATCGGCGACGACGTCACCGTCGGCCACGGCGCCGTGCTGCACGGGTGCCGCATCGCCGGGCGAGCGATCATCGGCATGGGGGCGATCCTCCTCGATGGGGCCGAGGTGGGCGAGAACGCCATCGTGGCCGCCCAGTCCCTGGTGCGGGTCGGCTTCAAGGTGCCGCCGGGCACCCTCGCGGCCGGCGTGCCGGCCACGGTCAAGCGGGAGCTAACGGCGGGCGAGGTGGAGCAGATCCAGCGCTCCGCCGAGCGATATGTCGCGCTGGCCGCGGAATATCGCGCACGGCTGCGGGCGGCTCAGTACAAGCCCCTCCCCCACGCCGACGACAGATAACGCGAAACGCGGACCGAGGGTCCCCCTCCTTCAGCGCCTCCCGATCTGGCCGGCGTGTTGCGCGCCAGCCGCCCGGGTCGAGAGAGGCCGAACGTGAGCGACGCGAGGCGACGGGCGCGGGTGCGCTGGCCCGAGGGGTCGATCGAGCTGATCCCCGGGCAGGAGGTGACGATCGGCCGCAGCGCCGGCAACGACATATGCCTGCCCGGCGAGCGAGAGGCGTCGCGACGGCACGCCAAGGTGGTGTGGCCCCGCGGGGACGGCGACCTGCTGCTGATCGACTGCGACAGCACCAACGGGACCTGGGTGGGCGGCAAGCGGATCGCAAGCCACTTCCTGTCGGACGGCGCCCGCTTCCAGATCGGCGGGTGCGTGTTCGTGGTCGCCCTCCCCGAGCGGCGGGGGGAGCGCGACCCGCGTGACGTGCACGACCCCCAGGTGGTGATCTCCGGCCTGTGGGCCCAGCGGGACCGCGTCCCGATCCGCGACGAGCGGGTGAAGATCCCGCGCAGCGCCCTGCGCGAGCGCGCGGCCTAGATCAATCAGTCCCCCGCCCCGAACTCGGGTGGCGCGACCGGCGCGTCGAGGCCGGTGGGCGGGGCCACGGGCGCGGTCGGCTCGGCCGGCCCGCTGGGCTGGGTGGGCGCCGGCTCGCCCGCGGGCAGCGGACGCGCCTTCATGTCGATCGCCGCCTGCTCGTCGCGCAGCCGCGGCAACCACTGGGCGAACCGCCGGGGGGCCTCGACCTGCGCCAGGGCCAGCCGCTCGGCCGCGGGGCTCACCTCCGCCCGATAGCCGCCCGTCAGCACACGCCGGTCGAAGCGCGGCCCCGTGAGGGTCGTGGCCTGCACCCGCCCCTCGACGACCGTCACCGCCGAGCCGAGCCGGGTCTGCTCGACCGCGAACCGCGTCCCGAGGACCTCGACCTCGAGGCCGTGGGCCTGGACCCGGAAGGGTCGGTCCTGGGGCGCCACCTCGCAGAACAGCTTGCCCTCGGCGCCGTCGGCGTCGAGCGCCAGGCGCAGGCCGCCGTCGCGGTCCCGCCGCAGGTCGAGGGAGGTGTCGGCGTGGAGGTCCACCCGCGTGCCGTCCGCGAAGAACAGGGTGCCGGGGGTCCGCACCGCGACCACCCGGTCGCCCTCGCGCACGACGTTGCCCGAGCTGGCGTAGCCGCTGCCGGCGTCGAACACCAGCACGCCCTCGCCGGCCCGCGCCAGCACCTGCCGGGCGGCAGGGCTCATCGGCCGCTCGCCGGGGTCGACGGTCAGGGCCAGCCCGAGCGCCGCCATGAGGGCAGCCGCCGCCAGGGCGAGCCCCATGCCGGCGCGGGAGCGCGCCGGCTCCGCGCTCGATCGCCGCCGCCCCAGCTCCTCGAGGGGCAGGCCGGCCAGCACCCGCTCCACCGCCGCGTCACCGAAGGGGTGGTCGGCCACCGCCGCGGCCACCGCCGCGTCCACCCGGCACAGGGCCTCCTTCTCGGCCGCGCAGGCGGCGCAGCCGCCCAGGTGGGCGCGGGTGGCGGCCAGCTCGCCCGCGGGGAGGCGATCGTCGAGGTAACGCGAGAGGCTCGCCCGGACGCCGTCGCAGCTCATGTCGCTCACTTCCCGTCCTCCTGCTCGGCGCCGCCGAACCGGACCGCCAGCCGCCGGCGCAGCGTGGTGCGCGCCCGGAACAGCCGGCTCTCGATGGTCGCGACCGTCAGCCCGGTCGCGCCCGCGATCTCTTCGTACGAGAGGCCGTCGAGGTACTTCAGCATGACGACCTCGCGCTGGGTCTCGGGCAGGGCCCCGATCTCCTCGCGCACCTGCTCGCGCAGCTCCGCCTGGGCCAGCAGCTCCTCGGGCGGCGGTCCAGGCGCCGGCAGGGGCGCCGACTCCTCGTCGTCCCCCGGCAGCGGCGCGCCGGTGCGCCCCACCACCCGCCGCCGCCGCAGGGCGTCCAGGGCGCTGGTGCGCACCACGTTGCGCAGCCAGGGCTTGAACCGGGCCGGGTCGTCCAGCCGGTCGAGGCCGCGCAGGACCTTGACGAAGCCCTCCTGCACCACGTCCAGCGCCACGTGGTAGTCGCCCACCACGCCCATGGCGACCGCGCCCGCGAAGCGGGTGTAGCGGGCCACGAGCAGCTCGAACGCCTTGCGGTCGCCCGCCTGCGCGCGCCGCACCAGGGCGGCGTCGTCGCCGAGGAGCTCGCTCCTCTTCATTCGAGCCACCGCCGGGGCGGCCACCGTAAGCACCAACAGCCAGGGCACGGTACCCCCGACGCAGCCGGCCCGGCCCGTCTTGCGGGCGGCTTTCCGACGGGCCGGGGGGGCCCCGGGGACAGGAGCGGCTCCTCCGTCACAAGCCCCTTACCCTCAAGCGTTTGGGAGCCGCCGCAGCCCCAGGAGGCAGGCCTCGGCCGCCCGCCGGAAGCCGCCCTCGAGGTGCTGCTCGAAGGCCTCCCGGAACTTGTCGGTGAAGTACTCCACCTCGTGACCGCCGTAGCGCTCGATCAGGCGGTGCACCCGCTCGAGCCCCAGCTCCTCGCGCCCGTCGCCGCGCGCCTCGAGGACGCCGTTGGCGAACAGCACCAGCAGGTCGCCGGGCAGGAGGTCGAGGGGGCGGACCTCGAGGGTGGAGTCGAAGATCGGCCCCTTGTCGATCCCCATGACCATGCCCTCCACGTCCTGGGGCAGCAGCCGGGGCGGCCGCCCGGGGCGGCGTAGCACCGGGGCCGCCAGCCCCGCGCGGGCCAGGCGCGCCCGGCCGCTCGCCACGGCGACCCGCCAGGAGGCCCCCGCCACGAAGCTGCGCCCGTCGAGGTCCGCGTACAGCTCGTGGTTCACCTCCCGCAGCACGTCCCCGGGGCAGCGGTCGCGAGCGGCGCGGTCGCGCAGGAGGGTCCGGGCCATGGCGGCGATCAGCGGCGCCTCGCGCTCCTCGCCGGTCACGCCGCCCGCGATCAGCGCCAGCCGCGCGCCGCCGAGGTCGATCGCCTCGGCGAAGTCGCCCCGGCGCGGCTCACCCGGCAGGTGGAGCGTGCCCAGCTCCAGCCCCTCCGTCTGGAGGGCGACGGCCAGGGTGGCGCTGGTGTCCGAGGGCCCCAGCGGCGCCGCGGCCTCGGCCGGGAG
>JAWLGW010000682.1:871-4462 GCA_041690735.1 Planctomycetota bacterium | reverse complement strand
GCGCCTCGACCGCGTCGGCGAAGGCCGCTGCGTCGACGTGGCGCCGGCGGGGCTCGGAGGCGGTGGCCTTGGCACACACCGCGTCCAGGCGCGCCGGCAGCTCGGGCGCCACGTCGCCGGGCCGCAGGGGCGGCCGGTGGAGCACCCGCCCGACCAGCTCCTGGTGCGAGCTGGCGGCCGGCACGGCGCTGAGGCCGGTGGTCAGCTCGTAGGCGAGCAGGCCCAGGGCGTACACGTCGGTCTGAGGCAGGGCCTCGCCGGCCAGCTGCTCGGGGGCCATGTAGCCGATCGTCCCCAGGGCGGCGCCGGTCTGGGTCAGCCGCTCGTCGCGCTCGGGCGCCACGGCCAGGCCGAGGTCGAGGACCACGGCGCGCCCCTCGGGGGTGACGACCACGTTCTGCGGCTTGAGGTCGCGGTGCAGGATCCCCTGCGCGTGGAGCGCTGCCACCCCGCGGGCGATCCCCACCACCAGCCGCAGCGCCTCCTCGAGGGTGAGCTGCTCCCGCAGGACGTGGGTCAGCTCCCGCCCCTCCACCAGGTCCATGGCGAACCACGGCCGCCCGGCCTCGACGCCCACCTCGTGCACGCCGACCACGTTGGGGTGGCGGATCCGCGCCAGGTTGCCCACCTCCCGCTCGAACCGCGCCAGCTTGTGGGGGTCGGGCTCGGTGAGCAGGACCTTGATCGCCCGCTCCACCCCGACCTGCAGGTGGCGCCCCCGGTAGACGGCGCCCATGCCGCCCTCTCCCAGGGCGCCGACGATCGCGTAGGGACCGAGCCGCGTCGGCGGGGGCATGGCTGTGACTGTAACGCGCGCGGGCCGCTCCGAGGAGCGGCCCGCGGGGTGATCGCTCTGCAGCAGCTCGCTACTTGCTGTCGCCCGCGCCCTTGATCTCGGCCAGGCGCTGCTCCTGCTGCTGGAAGAAGCCGGCGGCGCGGGGGTTGTCGCCGAACAGGCCCTTGAGCTTGGCGAGGGCGGTCTCGAAGGCCTCCACGTCCTTGGCCTGATAGCCGTGCTCCAGGATCAGGATGTAGAACGGCTGGATCGCCTCCTCGCTCGAGGGGGTGCGGCCCTGCTTGAGCATGCCGTAGAACTTCTCGCCCACGGCGGCCGCCTGCTGCGGGTTCTGGGGCTGCTCGGTCTCGAGCACGTGGATGACCTCGAGGTCGATCATCTTGCTCGCCAGCGCCTGCTCCTGCTCGGGGCTGAGCCCCTCCAGCGCCTCCTTGCGCTGCTTCGCCTCGGCGTAGTCGACCTTGCCCATGTCGATCTCGAGGTCCAGCAGCTTGACCTTCTCGTCGAGGGTCTTGTCCTGCTTCTCCTTGAGCGCCATGTAGTCACGGCCCTTGGCGATGATCTCGTCCGCGCTCTGGGTCCAGGCCTCGGGCCCGCCCGCCTGGTAGCCGGTGCGGCCGATCTCGTCGCCGCTGGGGGTCATGAACACGATGGTGGGGAAGCCGCGGATGTTGTGCTTCTTCTGCAGGGCCTCGTTCTGCTCCTTGAGGCTCTGGCTGAGCTGCTTCTGGCGGGGGAAGTCGAGCTCGAGGAGGACCACGTTCTCGCCCGCCCACTGCTTGAACTCGTCCTTCTCGAACACCTCGTTCTTGAGCTTGATGCACCAGCCGCACCAGTCGCTGCCGGTGAAGTCCGCCAGGATCAGCTTGTCCTGCTCCTTGGCGGTCTTCTTCGCCTCCTCGTAGTTCTCCATCCACTCGACCTCGTCGGCCGCGGCGGGGAGGGCGAAGAGCGAGACCAGCGCCAGCGCGCCGGCCAGTGTCTTGAGCGTCTGCATCGAAACATTCCTAAGTGGGAGGTTGCCGGCACGTGGCGCGGCGCGTCATGCTCGGCCCCTGGGGGCCAACTCTCAGAGGATACGACCTCGGGGCGAGGTCGTTGGACGGGGTGCAGACGCGGCCGGCGGCCCGCCTATTCCCCGACGCCGTAAGCCTCGACCTCGGCCAGCCAGGAGGCGACCTGGGCGTCCGAGGGCATGCGCCAGTCGCCGCGGGGGGAGAGGGCCACCATGCCCACCTTGGGGGCGTCGGCGGTGCAGCTGCGCTTGAACTGGCTCCAGAAGAAGCGGCGCAGGAACACCTGCAGCCACCGCTTGAGCTCCTCGAGCGGGTACCGCTCCCCGAAGGCCACCTGCGCCAGGTCGAGCACCCGCGCGGGGCGCGCTCCGTGGCGCACCAGGTGGTAGAGGAAGAAGTCGTGCAGCTCGTAGGGGCCGATCGCCGCCTCGGTGAGCTGGGCGATCTCCCCGTCGGGGTCGGCGGGCAACAGCTCCGGCGAGATCGGCGTGTCGAGGATCGCGAACAGCACCTCGCGCAGGGCGGCGGGGTCGCCGGCCGACCAGGTGGTGGCGCGCTCGTTGGCGACCCACCTGATCACGAACTGGATCAGCGTCTTGGGCACCCCGGCGTTGACGTCGTACATCGAGATGTGGTCGCCCGAGTAGGTGGCCCACCCCAGCGCCTTCTCGGACAGGTCGCCCGTCCCCACCACCAGGCCGCAGCTCTGGTTGGCGAGGGTCATGAGGAGCAGCGTGCGCAGGCGCGCCTGCACGTTCTCGAGCGTGACGTCCCCCAGGTCGGGCTGCTGCCGCAGCCGCTCCAGCAGGCCCTCCACGGTGTCGACGCCGTCCGCCGCGCCGTGCCCCACCGCGCTCAGCACCAGCCGGCTGGCCTCCGAGACGCCCACCTCCCGGAACTGACCGCCCAGGGTGCGCGCCAGCCGCTCGGCGTTGGTGCGGGTGCCGGTGGTGGTGCCGAGCCCAGGCATGGTGACGCACAGCAGATCCTCGCGCGGCCGGCCCAGCAGGTCGAGGGCTCCGGCGCACACCAGCGCGGCCTGCGTCGAGTCGAGGCCGCCCGACACGCCCAGCACCAGGGTGGTGCGGCCCGGCAGCGCCTGCATGCGCGTGGCGAGCGCGTTCACCTGGATCTCGAAGATCTCCCAGCAGCGGGTGGCGAGGGTGGCCGGGTCCCCCGGCAGGAAGGGGTGGGCCGGCACCTCGCGCTCGAGGTCCGCCACGCGGACCGGCGCGCCGCCCCCGTCGAAGGCGACCCGGCGGAACTCGCGCCGGTGCGCCCGGCCGCAGTCGCCGAAGCTGCCGGTGACGATCCGCTCGCGCTGCAGGGTCTCGAGGTCCACGTCGACCGACACCAGCTGCCCCTCGCGGGCGAAGCGGCGCGAGCTGGCGAGGACGTGGCCGTTCTCGCACACGAAGGCGTCCGCGTCGAAGGCCAGGTCGGTCGACGACTCGCCGGGCCCCGCGGCCACGTACACGTAGGCGCACTTGCCCCGGTCGGAGATCGAGCGCCCCAGCAGGCGGCGCAGCTCGGCCTTGCCGATCGTGAAGTTGCTGGCGGAGAGGTTGCACACCACCGTGGCGCCGGCCGACACCTGGAAGGCGCTCGGCGGCAGCTGCACCCAGAAGTCCTCGCACACCTCCGCGCCCACCACGAGGTCGGGCTCGCTGCGGGAGGCGAACAAGAGGTCGAGGCCAAAGGGGCCCAAGATGAGGACGAGGCCGATGACGAGCCCAAGCGCCGCCGTCGACGCTCGCGCAAAGACAGCAAGAGCAGCAA
>JAWLGW010000682.1:0-861 GCA_041690735.1 Planctomycetota bacterium | reverse complement strand
GCGAACAAGAGGTCGAGGCCAAAGGGCACCTGCCGCCCGTCCAGCGTCGCGTGCGCACCGGACGGCACCTCGATGCCGGGGCGGAACCAGCGGGCCTCCTCGAACTCGCGATAGGTGGGCAGGTAGGCCTTGGGCACCAGCCCCAGCACCCGGCCGCCGCCCACGGCCGCCGCCACGTTGTACAGGGCCGAGCCGACCCGCAGCGGCAGCCCGATCAGCGCCAGCGGGTCGAGCTCGCGCGAGGCCTCCGCCAGCTCGAGCAGCGCGCCCTGGCAGGCGTCGAGCAGGTGCAGGTCGTGGAACAGGTCGCGGGCGGTGTACCCGCTGAGGCCGAGCTCGGGGAAGGCGACGACCGCCGCTCCCTCGGAGTGGGCCCGCTCCCACAGCCGGAGCGTCTCTGTCTTGTTTTGCGACACGTCCGCCACCCGGACCGGCGGCACGGCGGCGGCGACTCGAGCAAAGCCACGCATGCGCGAGACTGTGCCAGTCCCGAGCCCGGTGTCAAGGCCGCCTCGTGTCAAGGCCGCTGGGCGCGCGGCGTAGGGGCCTGCCGCGCTTGTGACCGCTCACCGGTTCCTCTATCCTCCGCCGAGGGGGTGGGGCACAACCGTCAGGCGAGCCACAGGCTCGGGAGCTCCGGGGGCTCGGTGGAGCAAGCGCTCGATCTCGTCGCCCTGCTGCGCAAGGTGGAGGACTGCCTCTTCCCGAGCGACGCGGCCGGTCGAGCCGATCCCGAGAAGCTCGGCCGCCTGACCGCCGCGCGGTGGGTGGGTGGCCCCGCGGCGCTGGCGGCCGGCGAGCTGCTCGTGACCCCTGCGCTGCACGAGGCGCGGGCGCCGCTGGCCCTGGCTACGGTCCTCG
>JAWLGW010000681.1:0-4465 GCA_041690735.1 Planctomycetota bacterium | reverse complement strand
AGCAAACAGAGAATGAGAACAAGGGACTGGCGCTGCTGGAGGCAACGCAGTTAGGTCTCGGAGGACGAGCCGTTCGCTGTTCTCGTTGATATTCCTGTGTTGATATTCCGTGTTCGATAGGGCTCCTCGCGAGGCGCTCCTCGCGTTTTGCGACAGCCTGCCCCACATTCCCCGCCAGAGCGCTCCGGCGGAGGCCCGGGCTCCCCCTCTTTGGCAGTGAGAGACCGTCGGCTGCGAAGGACCGCCCGGACCTCCTGGTCACCACAGGCTGCGGGCGGTGAGGCAGCGGCCGCAGGTCGGGCGGCCTGCCGCCCGCGGGGCCAGGAGGCACACGTCGTCGCTGTGGGCGTCGACCACCAGCGGCAGGGTGCGGCCGCACAGGTGGCAGTCGGCCTCCTCGTCGGCCTGCAGCGCGGTCCGCAGACCGGTCTCCAGGGCCGACCACAGCGCCTCGTCCAGCTCCGCCCGCCCGTCGAGGCGGCCGTCGTCCTGCAGCACCTCGCAGGGCGTGACCCACACCCACACGCCGCCGTCGCGGCGATACACGTGACCGAGGCCCGTCTCGGGGTCGATCGAGACCTTCCAGGTGGTGCCGCTTCGATCGACCACCGCGCTGATTCGCTCGCTGCTCGCCACCTGCCCCTCGATCCCTCCAGCCTACGCGCCGGCAGCGGAGTGTCGTGGGGCGGGACCAGGTGTGCGTCAGCGGCGCGCGCGATCGCGCGCGATCAGGTCCTCGAGCCAGGGCACGTGGGGGCGCAGGCACAGGCCGTTGCGCGTCAGGACGTCGAACCGCACGTTGATCCCCAGCAGGCGCCCCTCGGGGTCGCTGGCCGGGCTGCCGCTGTCGCCCACGCGCAGGGGCGCGTCGTGGCGGAACACCACCATGGGCGCGCCCTTGACCGGGTCGGGCTCCGACACCACCTCGCCCGCCGCGTAGATCAACTGGCGGATCTCCTCCAGCTCGCCTCGGCCGGGGACCACCACCGGGGCGCCCTCGCGGATCGCGTCCAGGGGCGCCCACTCGAAGGGGGTCTGCGGCAGCTCGACGGCGGCGTCGGGCGGCGGCGTCGCGCTCCCGGGCCCGCTCCCGAGCTCGCCCCCGACCTCGCCGGGGGCGGGCTCGAGGATCCGCAGCAGCGCCAGGTCCTGCAGGGGCTCGTCCGGATCGCCCTGCCACACCACCGCCGCCTCGCGCACGCCCTGTCCCCAGGTGACCAGCACGGGCGCGTCCACCTCGCCCGACACGAGGTGGGCGGCCGTGAGCAGGTAGCCGCTCGAGACCACCGCTGCCACGCCGCACCGCTCGACCGAGATCGACCCGCCGCCCGGGAGCAGCTCCCCCCGCACCACCAGCGACGTGCGGGCGCCCAGGACCTGCGTCAGCGGCTCGCCGGTGGTGACCTTGGCCGAGCGGTAGGGGGCGAAGGTGGCCTGCTTGTGCGCGACCGACGCGCCGGTGCAGCCGGTCAGGAGCAGCAGGAGCGCCGCAGCGGTCCGGGTCACAGGTCCAGCCAGCGGAGCAGCTGCTCGTCGAGCCAGGCGGAGCCGCCGTGGCGGGGGTGGGCCACGAAGCCGAGGTGTCCGCCGCCCGAGACCCGGTGGACCTCCACGCAGGCCGGGCGGTCGTGCCGGTCGAGGACGGCGCCGTCGATGATCGGGTCGTCCTGGGCGAACAGCACCCGGGTCGGCACCGCGACCCGGCCGATCCGCGGCGCCGCGCTGGCGCGGGCGTAGTACTCGGCGGCGTCGCGATACCCCCACAGGGGCGCGGTGTACACGTCGTCGAAGGCCCGCAGCCGCAGCCTCCGCGGGAAGCGGCGGCGGCCGAGGTCGGGGTAGGCCGCCTCGCGGACGCGCACGTCGGCCACCAGCCAGCGCACGAACATGGCCTCGTACAGGCGATTGCGCCGGCGGGCGATCCGGCTCCAGCAGGCGTCGAGGTCGGCCGCGGGGCAGATCGCGACCACCTGCCGCACCAGGTCGCCCGCGTCCTCCCCCAGGTCCGCCGCCAGCTTGAGCACCACGTTGCCGCCCAGCGAGAACCCGATCAGCGCGGAGGCGGGACGGGGCGCTCCGGGGGTCAGCGCCTGCAGGTGGCGGATCGCGGCGGCGACGTCCGCGCCGCAGCCGGCGGAGTACGGCTTGCGCGCCAGCCCACCGCCCGAGCCGCAGCCGCGCATGTTGAGCCGCACCGCCCGCACGCCGCGAGCGGCCAGGGTCGCGGCCGCCCGCACCATGTAGATCGAGCGGTGGCTGCCGCCCAGCCCGTGGACCAAGACCGCGGTGCCGGCGGGCGGCGTCCAGCCGGCGGGGGTGGTGACCTCCAGCGCCAGCCGGTCGCCGTCGGGGAGCGGCACCTCCACCGTGCGGGACCCAGGCTCCCGCGCCAGCACCAGCCGGGCGCCCACGATCGTCTGCAGGTGCGCGTTGCCGAGCAGGGGCGGGGCCAGGAAGAGGGGGCTCACACCCTCCACGTTAGCTCCAAAGGGGCAGAAAGCTGGTGTGTGGGAAGGGGTGATCCGAGAGGGAACGCTGCTTTCTGCCCCTTTGGAGATAGGGCGGTGGTTCCGACTGCGGTCCCGCCCTCGCGGTCGGAGATGGCTGTCGCTGCTACGGTTCCGCCCTCGTGATCGGAGGATCGCTGTCCGCTGATCGCGCTCCCGCTCGGTGGCTCGCTGGGCGCGACCGTGCGGAGAGCGAACGACGCCGTCTTAAGGCGCCGGCTCAGCCGGCGGAGCGGCGCCCGCGGTGTTCACCAGCGGCGGCGGCGGGGCGATCGGGAGCGGGCGTCCGTAGCGCGCCACCCGGCGGGTCTGGTCGCGCTCGACCCGGCACACGTCGCGGGCGTCGCACCGCTCGCAGTCGGAGGGGTCCCGCGGCAGGGGCGCGATCAGCCCCTGGGCGATCCCGGCCGCGATCCGGCGAATGTGGTCCTGGGTCCGCCGCAGGGTGGGCTGCAGCGGGACCCGGTGCAGCCGCACCCGCCGCTCGTCGAGGCCCGGCTCCCACACGGCGGCGACCTCGGGCTCGGCCATGCCGGTGCGCCGGCGGGTGCCCAGGGCGGCGAAGCTGGCGCCCAGCGGTCGCAGACCGAACACCCGCTCCAGGGCCAGCAGGTACACCGGCAGCTGCAGCTTCTCCCCCTGGTGCATGGCCGACAGGTAGTTCCCGTCCACCTCGCGCCCGCCCAGCTTGTAGTCGGTCACGAACCCGGCGGCGGGCGCCCCGTCCTCGCCCCGGATCACGTCGACCCGATCGATCTGTCCCCGCAGCCGCACGGTGCCCCCCAGCTCGGGAGCGTCGATCTCGAGGGCCCCGGCCTCCGCCTCGGGCCCGAACGACAGCTCGAACCGGTCCGGCTCGAGGCCGGTGCTGGCCCGGAAGGCGGGGTCGTCCTCGTGGACGAAGGCCTCGATCGCGGCCAGGGCCTGGCGGCGGAAGGCGGCCGCCTCCGTTTCGAGGTCGAGCGCGCGGGCGCTCTTCTCGAACTCGTCCGCCAGCGCCTCGGCCGGCTGCTCGCCCGACTCGTACACCCGCTGCAGGGCCCCGTGGACCACGGTCCCCTGCCGCAGCGCGTCCAGGCCCGAGTGGGCCAGGTCGTCGCCGGGGCGGGCGCCGATCAGGTAGCGCACGAAGTGCTGGAAGGGGCAGGTGGTGAAGCTCTCCAGCTCCGAGGCGGAGTACACCCGCTCCAGGGCCCGCGCCCCCAGCGGGCGGCGCACCTGCGCCCGCGGGCGGCGCAGGGCGACCGCGGCCCGCTCCCGCTCGGCGGGGTCGGCGAGGAGCGCCGCCAGCAGGGCCGTGGCGAGCTCCACCTTGCGCGCCTCGGGGCCGCTCGGCCGCGACACCGCCGACAGCCGCCGGTAGGCGAACCGCCGCGCGGCGGCCTCGGTCGCCAGCAGCGCCGGCTCGTCGGGCACCACGTCGGCGGGCGAGCGCAGGGTGGCGCAGGCCTCCCAGGCCTCGGGCGTGAGCTGCTCGCGCACCGCCTCCAGGAACCGTGAGGGGACCAGCGGCTTGCCGCCGGGGTCGAAGCCGGGGTACAGGAGGCACAGCTCGCGGCGGGCGCGGGTGGCCGCCGCGTAGAACAGGAACTCCTCCTCGGCGGCCCGGTCCTCGGCGTTCTTGAGCTGCAGGCGCAGGCTGCCGCGCCGCCGGCCGGCCAGGGCGCGGCGGGTCCCCTCGGGCAGGAACAGGTCGCCGCGGGTGGCGCGGGGCAGGCTGCCCTCGAGGAGGCCCAGGACCAGCACCAGGTCCGCCTCCCAGGCCCGCGCCTCGCGGACGTCGACCACGTGCAGCACGTGGCGCCGGCGGTCTTCGGGCCGGTAGGTGGTGGCGCGCACCTCCTCCTCCACCCGGGCCATGAGGGCGCTGGCGAGCCGCTCCAGCTCGGCGCGGGCCGCCTCCTCGGGCAGCGGCTCCTCGCCGGCGCGGGCCACCGCCACCGGCAGCGGCGCCGCCA
>JAWLGW010000680.1:0-4468 GCA_041690735.1 Planctomycetota bacterium | reverse complement strand
CTCTCGCTTCTGTCGAAGAACGGCCTGCAGGGCCTGGCCCTGGTGTTCGTGGCCCTGCTGATCTTCCTCGGCACCCGGCTCTCCTTCTGGGTGGCGGCCGGCCTGCCGGTGATCTTCCTGACCGCCATGGTGCTGCTCGACGCCTTCGGCGGCACCCTCAACATGATCAGCTCCTTCGCCCTGATCATGATCCTGGGCATCCTGGTCGACGACTCCATCGTGGTGGCCGAGAACATCGCGCGTCACATGAAGCGCGACGGCTACACCGTCGACGCCGCGATCCGGGGGCTGCAGGAGGTCACCTGGCCGGTGATCGCCTCGGTGACGACCACCGCCGTCGCCTTCGCGCCCCTGTACTTCATCGACGGGATCATGGGCAAGTTCATCCGGATCATGCCGGTGGCGGTGATCGCCTGCCTGCTGGCGTCCCTGGTCGAGTGCCTGCTGATCCTCCCCGCCCACCTGGCCCACGGCACCGAGCCCCCGGCGCGGGAGCGGGGCCTGGCCCGACTCCGGCGCCGGATCGACGCCGCCACCGACCGGTTCATCGAGCGTCGCTACGGCCCCAGCGTCGAGTGGGCCCTGCGCAACCGCTACGTGGTGCTGTCGCTGGGCGCCGCCTTCTTGATCGTGGTCCTGGGCCTCGCCGCCAGCGGGCGCCCCGGCTTCACCTTCTTCCCCCGCCTCGACGCGGAGATGGTGGAGGCTCGCCTGGCCATGCCGCAGGGGACGCCCTACGCCGTCACCGCCAGGCAGGTGGAGCGGATCGAGGCCGCCGCGGCCCGCCTGCGCGACGCGGTGGGGGCCGCCGACGACGGGCAGCCGATCGTGCGCCGGGTGCTGGCCAGCGTGGGCAAGGGCGGAGTGCACCAGGCCTCGGTCCAGCTGGAGCTCGCCAAGAGCGACCTGCGCGAGGTGACGAGCCTCGAGCTCCTCAAGCGGTGGGAGAAGCTGGCGGGCGAGTTCCCCACCGCCCGCACGATCGCCTTCGAGGGGCGCACCCACCGGCCAGGCGGGCGCCCCCTCGAGCTGCGGATCCTGACCCCCAGCATGGAGCAGGGCGCCGCCGCCGCCGACGCGATCCAGGCGGCGCTGGCGACCTACCCCGGCGTGTTCAACGTGGAGGACAACCTGCAGCCGGGCAAGCGAGAGCTGCGCTTCTCGCTGCGCTCGGCAGCCGACGCCCTGGGCGTCACCACCTTCGGCCTCGCGCGGCAGCTGTTCGCCGGCTTCCGGGGCGAGGAGGTGCACACGGTCCAGCGGGGACGGGACGAGGTGGAGGTGCGCGTGCGCTACGCCCCGGGGGAGCGCAGCCGCCAGGCCCAGCTCGCCGACATGCGCCTGCGGGTCGGCGAGGCGCTGCTCCCCCTCACCTGGATGGCCGACGTAGAGCGCGGCCGCAGCCTGAGCAAGATCGAGCGGCGCGACGGCCGGCGCATGGTCATGGTCATGGGCGACGTGGACGACTCGGTCACCAACGCCAACGCGGTGGTGGGCAGCCTGAGCGAGTCGGTGCTCCCCGACCTGTCGGCGCGCTTCCCCCAGCTCCAGTTCGTGTTCGGCGGCCAGCAAGAGGAGCAGCGGGAGACCATGACCAGCCTGGTGGTCGGGTTCGCCATGGCGCTGCTGGGGATCTACGCGATCCTGTCGCTGCTGTTCGGGAGCTACATCCAGCCGGTGATCGTCATGATGGTGGTGCCGGTCGGCTTCGCCGGGGCGATCCTGGGCCACTTCGTGTTCGGCTTCCCGCTGACGATCTTCAGCGTGTTCGGCATGGTCGGCCTCACCGGGATCGTGGTGAACGACTCCCTGGTCCTGATCGACTTCGTGAACCGCCACCGGCGGGCGGGCACCCACACCGCCTGGGAGGCCGCGGCCCTCGCCGGGCGCATGCGGTTCCGGGCGGTGTTCCTGACCACCCTCACCACCGTGTGCGGCCTGCTGCCGATCCTCCTCGAGGAGAGCCTGACCGCCCAGTTCATCATCCCCATGGCGATCTCGATCGCCTCGGGCGTGGCGGCCGCCACCTTCCTGACCCTGTACGTCACCCCGGCGGCCTACCTGGTGGTCGAGGACGTGCGCCGGCTGTACGTCGAGAAGGTCCCGACCCCCGCCGCCCGCTCGGAGGAGGAGGCGCTCCCGGTCTAGCCGAGCAGCGCCCGCAAGGCCTGCTGCCCTCCGGACAGGATCGGCGTCCCGTCGCCCATGAGCACCGCGTCGACGTCGAGCTCGAGGAGCGGGCGCAGCCCGGCGCGGGCGGCCGCCACGTCGGCGTACTTGGCGTCGGGCAGCAGCGACAGGGCGCCGGCGGGCTTGCCCCACACCGCGTCCCCCAGCACGAGCAGGCGGCGCTCCGGCCAGTGCAGCGCCGTCTCGCCCGGGCTCTTCTGGTCCCGCAGCAGGCGGCAGGTGAACGGCCCCACCCGGTCGCCGTCGGCGAAGGCGCCGTCCACCGAGGCCTCGATCCCCTGCCGGTCCAGGGCCGGCACGAGCAGCCGGGCGCCAAAGCGCTTGCGGACCTCGGGCGCGGCCCGCAGGTGGTGCACGTTGGTGACCACGATCGTGGCCGGGCGTCCCAGCCGCTCGAGCGCGGCCGCCTGCTCGTCGCTCACCGGCGGCGGGTCGATCAGCAGCGCCTCGCCGCCCGCCACCACGTGGTAGCCGTTGAGGTCGAGCTGGATCCGGTCGCTGAAGGTGGACCACACGTGGATCCCGGGCAGCAGCTCCTTCATGGCGCCTCCTGTTCTTCTCACGTGCCCGTGCCCGTGCCCGAAGGCGTGCGGTCGGGTACGGGCACGGGCACGTTTGGATGCGGAGCATACGCCGCTCGCGCACAGGCCGGGTAACATCCCCGCCCTTCGCGCCCGTCCGCAGCTGGGAGGCACATCGTGAAGCTGTTCGAGGAGCTCCAGGCCCGGGGGCTGGTCCACCAGGTCACGCAGCAAGAGAAGCCGCTGTCGGCCCTGCTGGAGACGCCCCAGACGGTCTACGCCGGCTTCGACCCCACCGCCGACAGCCTGCACGTGGGCCACCTGATCCCCCTCCTGGCCCTCAAGCGGTTCCAGGTCGCCGGCCACCGTCCGATCGCCCTGGCCGGCGGCGCGACGGGCATGGTGGGCGACCCCAGCGGCAAGAGCGAAGAGCGCAACCTGCTCGACGAGGAGGTCCTGCGGAGCAACGTGGCCAAGATCGAGGGGCAGCTGCGGGCGTTCCTCGACTTCGGGGGCGCCAATCCGGCGCTGCTGGTCAACAACTACGACTGGTTCAAGGAGGTGACGTTCCTCGAGGTGCTGCGCGACCTCGGCAAGCACTTCCACGTCAACGTCATGATCCGCAAGGACTCGGTCAAGTCCCGCCTGGAGCGCGAGGGCGAGGGCATGTCCTACACCGAGTTCAGCTACATGCTCCTGCAGGCCCAGGACTTCCTCCACCTGCGCCGCGCCCACGACTGCCGGATCCAGGTCGGCGGCAGCGACCAGTGGGGGAACATCACCGGCGGCGTGGAGCTGATCCGGCGCCGGCTGGGCGAGCCCGCCTACGGCATGACCCTGCCGCTGCTCATGAACAGCGACGGGACCAAGTTCGGCAAGAGCGTGTCCGGCGCGGTGTGGCTCGACCCGGCCAAGACCAGCCCCTTCGCCTTCCGCCAGTTCTGGTTCAAGACCGCCGACGCCGACGTGATCGACCGGCTCAAGTACTTCACCTTCCTCTCGCTGGAGGAGATCGCGGCCCTCGAGCAGAAGGTGCAGGACAAGTCGGAGCCCAACGCCGCCCAGCGGGCGCTGGCCGAGCACATGACCGCGCTGGTCCACGGGCAGGCCGAGGCGGACAAGGTCGAGAAGTCGGTCGCGCTCCTGTTCGACAAGGAGGCGGACCTGCGCGACCTGCCGGCGGAGTACCTGGCGGACGCCTTCGAGGGCGCCCCCCTGGTGACGGTCCCCCGGGAGCGGTTCGCCGGGGACGGCGCCCCCCTGATCGACCTGGTGGTCGACACCGTGTACGGCGGCGGCCAGAAGAAGAGCGCCGCCCGCCGCGACATCCAGCAGAACGCCGTCGCGGTCAACCGCCGCAAGGTGAGCGACGTCGAGGCGGTGATCCCTGCCAGCGACCTGCTCCACGACCGGTTCCTGGTGATCAGCAAGGGCAAGAAGAGCCACTGGCTGGTCGAGGTGGAGAGCTGATCGGCGCGCCGCTCCCAGGGCCGCTCCGTGCGGCGCTCGCGCTGAGGGTCGCTGAGCACGGGTGAGCGCCGGACTCTGTCTGCGCGCACCGGAGGAGGCGGGAGGGCTCGTGCGCCTCGCCCCTCGCGCGCTCAGAAGGACGTTGGCCAGCCACCATGGAGCAGTTACACTCCGCGCCGCACCGGGCACGGGAGGGCCCGTGTATCTCGCTCCGGTCCCACGCCGGCTCGCCTCAGGGGTCGGCTCGCTGCTGGTCCTGGCCCTGTCGGGCTGCGCGGGCTTCGACG
>JAWLGW010000679.1:0-4468 GCA_041690735.1 Planctomycetota bacterium | reverse complement strand
CTTTCACGGCATGACCCTGGGCTCCCTGGCGGCCACCGCCAACAGCTATTTCCGCAACGCGGCGGGGGTGCCCCTGAACCACATCCTGCGCCAGCCCTACGGCTGCGAGAAGCCCTGCCTGGGCTGCACGCTGGGCTGTGGCCTGGACTCGGTCGAGCGTCTGCGCGCCGAGTACGAGGATTCGTCCAGCGGCCTGGAGCCGCCGGCGGCCTTCCTGGTCGAGGCCATGGCGCGGGAGGGGATCCGCCTCGAGACCCGCCCCCCCGAGGGGCTGCCGCGGACCCTGCAGGAGATGGCGGCCTACGACGGGGTGGTGATCTCCGACGTGCCGGCGCGGGCCCTGGGGGAGCGCAGCATGACGCTGCTCCACGACTACGTGGAGCGCCTGGGCGGCGGCTTCCTCATGATCGGCGGCGTCAACGCCTTCGGGGTGGGCGGCTACTACCGCACGCCGATCGAGGACGTGCTGCCGGTCAAGATGCAGCCTCCCGATCAGGAGGAGACCTTCAGCACGGCGCTGGCCCTGGTGATCGACCGCTCGGGCTCCATGGGCGGGCAGAAGATCGAGGTGTGCAAGTCGGCGGCGATCGCCACCGCCGACATGCTGTCGAGCAAGGACTACCTGGGGGTGGTCGGCTTCGACAGCCAGGCCACCTGGGTGGTCCCCTTGAGCCGCGCCGGCGACCGACGCGAGGTGCGCCTGCGGATCGCCTCGCTGACGCCCGGCGGCGGCACCAACGTGTACTCCGGCCTGAGCGCCGCCTACGACGCCCTGGCGCGGGTGCGGGCCAAGGTGAAGCACGCGATCGTCCTGACCGACGGCCACTCGGGCGGCACCGGTCACGAGGCGCTGGCGGGGCAAATGCTCGCGGGCGGCATTACGGTGTCGGCGGTGGCCGTCGGCGACGGAGCCGACGTGGGCCTGCTGGAGGGGATCGCCCGGGCGGGCGGCGGCCGCTTCTACCAGACCCTCGACCCCAGCACCGTGCCCCGGATCTTCACCCAGGACACGGCGGTGCACCTCGGCCGCCTGGTGCGCGAGCAGGCCTTCCAGCCCCGGCAGGTGGAGCGGCACCCCATGCTGGCCGGGTGGTCGGCCGAGGCCGCGCCGGCGCTGCTCGGCTACGTGAAGACGCTGCGCAAGGCGACGGCGCAGGTGCCGCTGGTGACCGACCTCGGCGAGCCGCTCCTCGCCCACTGGCGGTTCGGCCTGGGCAAGGTGACCGCCTTCACCTCGGACTGCAAGTCGCGGTGGGGCGCCCTGTGGGTGGCCGGGTGGCCGGGCTACGGGCAGTTCTGGGGGCAGGTGCTGCGAGAGATGGCGCGCTCCCCCCAGGGGCACCGGGTGGACGTCCGCCTGCGCGAGGAGGGCGACGCCACCCGGGTCGAGGTGGACGTACTGGAGGACGCGGCCAGCTTCGCCCAGGGGGCGGAGGTGACCGCCGAGGTGTACTTCGTGCCGGCGGGGGCGCTGGGCCGCGCCATGGAGCGGGTGGAGGCGCTGCGCCTCGACCAGGACGGACCCGGACGCTACGCCGCGCGCTTCCGCCCCGACGCGTCCGGCGTGTACCTGGTGCGCGCCCGGGCCGGCAACGAGCTGGTGTCGGCGGGGCTGGTGCACGAGGTGTCGAGCGAGGCGGCCGTGGGGTGGGTCGACCGGGAGCGCCTGCGGCGCGCCGCCGAGGCGACCGGCGGGCGCCTGATCGAGGAGGCGGACGCCGTGCTCCCCGCGGACCGCGCCGGCCAGGCCCGCTCGGTGCCCCTGGCGCCCTACCTGCTGCGGGCCCTGCTGCTCCTGTTCCTGGTCGACCTGCTGCTGCGCCGGTGGGAGAACGCTTTGGGGCTGCGGGACGCGGCGGCGCGGGTCTTCGGTCGCACGGCCTGAGCCCGCTCAGGCGCGCTGGCGCCGCTCCAGCTCCGCGTTGAGCTCGGCGCCCAGCACCACCGCGTAGCCGAAGATCCACAGCCACAGCATGGCGACCACGACCCCGGCCAGGGCGCCGTATGCCTCGTAGCTGCCCATGTACGCGACGTACAGGGAGAAGGCCACCGAGCCGAGCGCGAACACCACCGCCGCGGCGATCGCGCCGGGTGTGGTCCGCCGCCAGGGGGGCGTGGGGCGGGAGGCGGCGTAGCGATACACCACCGCCAGGCCCCCGACGAACACCGCCAGCAGGAGCGGCCACCGGAGCACCTGCACCGCCAGCGCGGCCGCGGTGCCGAGGCCGATCGAGCCCAGCAGCGGCGGCAGCACGGCGACCAGGCCCAGGACCACCACCCCGGCGAGCACGAACCCCGCGGTGAGCCCGAGGGCCGTCCCGTAGTAGCGCAGGGCGCTCCGCTCCTCCTCCTGGTCGTAGGCGATGTTGCAGGCGCTCATCATGGCGGTGACCGCCTTGGACGCGCTCCACAGGGCGCCGACCAGCGACACGACGAACGTGAGGCCCAGGGCGCCCCCCGAGCGCTCCACCGCTCCCCCCAGCTGCCGGGTCAACAGGTCGCTGGCCCCTTCGGGGAGCGCGCCGCTCACACCCTGGAGCTGCCGCTCGATCGTGGCGGGGTCGGCCACCAGCCCGTAGACCGAGACCACGGCCCCCAGCAGGAACGGGATCGCCAGCAGCGAGTAGAAGGCGATCCCCGCGGCGGTCAGCGACGCCTCGTCGCGGCTGAGCTCGCCCCGCACGCTCTTGGCGACCGCCCACCACCGCTCGCTCCGCGAGGCGTGCTCGTCCCGTCGTGCCGCTGGTGTCCGCCGCGGCACCTCACGCAGCCTCGCCATGTCGCACCTCCTCCTCAGGGGCCGGAGGCTGCAAGAGAGGTGCCGCCGCGCGTGCGCCCGGGCGCCCTCGCCCACCCCGAGTCGCACCGGCGCCGTATCGTACGGGCATGAAGCTCACGGCGCGCATTCGCTACTGGGAACCCGGGGTCGGCTGCTTCTGTCCGGAGCGGGTCTCGATCGCCCTCCACGCGACGTTCCCCCAGGCGGAGGTCGACGAGGAGACCGACCTCGCCGAGGAGGAGTTCGCGCAGGTGGAGGCCTTCCTGAGCAGCGAGTCGAGCGCCGACCCCGCGACCCGCGAGACCATGCTCAAGCAAGCGCGGACCAAGAAGGAGCGGGTGGGCCCGGTGCACCGCTTCCGGATCCCGCCTCACGTCACGGGCGTGCTGCGGCGCTACTCGGTGGAGTTCGAGCTCGCGGAGGAGGACCCCCAGCTGGCCGCGGCGGTGGAGCGCTTCCTCCGCTCGCTGCGCCTGGGGGAGGTGCACGCCGAGCGAGAGCCCTGACGACACGTCGGCCTCCCGACGCCAGGAGATAGATAACGGCGGAGATCGCTGAACTCGCAGAGCTTCGCCGAGAGCGTGCTCAGCGACTCTCTGCCTCCTCCGCGCCCTGTGCGGCTCGATCGATCCTTCAGTGTTGTTCGATCGGAGGGTGGACGTCAGCGTCAGGACGGTCCCCCACCGCCTCCAGCGGACACAGCGCCGGGGCGAAGGACCTCTCGCCGCCGGCGAAGCGGACCGTGACTCGCTCAGCGTCCGCGGACACCACCTCGCCGGCGCCATACCGGTGGTGCCGCACTCGCTGGCCCGCGCGCCAGCCGGAGCCTTGTCCCTCGGGCGCCTGCGGCGGCGCCTCCTCCCGGGAGCGGGCCGCGAGGTCGTCGGCGCTCAGCCAGCGCACGCACTGCGGGGGCAGCTCGTGGAGGAAGCTGCTCGGCTCGGGGAGCACGTCAGGGCGCGGCGGGGTGCGGGTGTAGGACAGCTCCACCGTGTCCTTGGCGCGGGTCAAGCCAACGAAGAACAGCCGCCGCTCCTCGCGCAGCTCGGCGGCGTCGCGCCAGCTGGAGGCGAGGGGAATCAGGCCCGCGTTGACGCCGGCGATGAACACGTGGCGGAACTCGAGGCCCTTGCTGACGTGCAGAGTGAGCAGCGCCGCCTGGCCCTCGCGGGCGCGGGGGGCGCGGGGCGGGCGCTCACTCGCCAGGACGGCGGCGAGCGCGGCCGGCAGGGGCTCCTCGCGAGCGCGCGCGGCGGCCACCCACCGCGCCAGGGCTCGGCCCACCTGCTCGCTCTCCTCGGCATAGGTCGAGGTGGTGGGGCCGAGGTGCCGCGCCAGGTCGAGGTGGGCGAACAGCAGGGTGTCGAGGGCGACCTCGTCCTGGTGGAGCGTCAGCCAGGCGGGGAGCTCCGCCAGGCGCGCGCAGCAGGTGAGCGCGGCGCGCAGCCGACCCTGCACCCGCCCGCCGCGGCCGGCGTCCAGGCGCTCGGCGAGGACCGCGCGCAGCGCCTCGAGGCCTCCCTCCGCTGGCACCGCCCGGCGGGGCAGGTCCCGACGGGAGAGGAGGCCGTAGCGCGAGTCCGCCAGCAGCTGCCGCCAGTGGTTCGCCGTCGCCGAGCCCGCGCCGAGGCTGGGGTCGAGGGCGGCCAGCAGCAGGCGCCGCACCCAGCGCGCGGCCGGCCCCTCCTC
>JAWLGW010000678.1:0-4471 GCA_041690735.1 Planctomycetota bacterium | reverse complement strand
GCGGCGGCGGCGGGCGTCGCCCCCGCGGCGGGGGGAGCCGCGGCGGCGGCGGGCGTGGCCCCCGCCCCGCTCTCGTCGAGGAAGCGCACCTCGGTCTTGCCGAGGGCGATCGTGTCGCCGCTCTAGAGCGAGGTGCCGTGGACGCCGATCTGCGCGCCGTTGACGAAGGTGCCGGCCTTGCTGCGCTTGTCGGCCACCGACCACGCCCCGTCCTGGGGCGTGATCACGGCGTGCACGAACGAGATCCAGGGGTCGCGCAGCACCACGTTGGCGGTGCGGCGGTTGCCCAGCGTGATCTTGTCCTGCTTGGCCATGGCGGCCAGGTCGACGACGGTGCCCGCAGCCTTCCCGGTCAGGATCTCGAGCCGCGGCACCGCCCCTCCCTACTTCTTTCCGCTCGCCGACTTGTCGGCGGACGACTTCTTTCGCTCGGCCGCCAGCCGACGGACGAGCTCGCGCCGGTGCTCGGTCGAGCACAGGGCGTGGGTGCGCCGCGGTCCCCACGGCTCCCGGAAGGTGATCGCCTTGTCGACCGGCACCTTCTTGTCGCACACCGCGCAGGAGACGGCGGCCGCCTCGGCCGAGGCCGACGCCTCCGGCTTCTCCTCTACCCGCTCCCAGGGGTCCGGGACGCCGAGGGGCTGAGGGGTGTCCTGGGTGCGGATCTCGATCACGCGGTTGCGGAAGGTCTTCTTGAGCGAGCCCGTGTCGACCACGGCGGTGCAGGCCACGATCGTGCCGGGCACCTGCTGGAGGCGCTCCGAGACCGGCGCGCTGAAGGTGCCGAGCTCGCGGTAGAACCGCAGCAGGTCGACGGGGATCGTCACGTCGCGGGTGATCCACAGGTCGAACACCGGCACGTCGGCGTGGTTCTCGCGGATCACGTAGTGCTCGAGCTTGACCTGCCGCTCCTCGCCGTCGACCCACAGGGCGACGACCTTCTCGTCCTGCGGATAGTGCTGCAGGCGCGCCACGATCCGCCCCGGCTGCTCCGGATCGCCGCCCGCGCGGCGGTAGGTGTCGATCCACTGGCGCAGCGCCTTCTTGTCGTCCTCCAGGCGCTGCTTGGTGCGGAGGAACTCCTCCTTCTGGGCGGCGAGGTTCTTCTCGCGCTGAAGCTTGTACTTCTTGTAGGTCTGGAAGGGCCGCTCGACGTACTGCTGAGCGCCCACGTTGGCCTCACGCACCACCCGTTCGGCGAGGTCGACGAACAGGGCCCACTGGTGGGCCGGGTCGAGCATGCGCAGCCGGTCGCCCTGGATCGCCACCTGCTGCCGGGCGAGCTCGCTGCTCTGCTCGGCGCCGGGGAACCCGTTCGAGTCCTGGATCAGGACCACGTACGGGTCCTCGTCGCCACGGGGCTCGTCTGCGGCGTCGGCGCGGGCCAGCGGGAGGGGCGCGACAAGCAACGCGCAGGCCCACAGCAGCAGGGACGCGCGGGTCCCCCGGCGGCGCGGCGCGACGGACCGGTCGCACGGAGTCCTCGGCTGCGCTTCTCTGCCTCCCATGCCGCTTCCCGCTCGCGCGGCGCCCTGTCGCTCTATCTTCAATGGCGCCAGTGACTTAAGAGGGCGGAATCCTAGCATTGCGTTTCCTCCGCGTCAACGATTTTCCCGAGCGGCCGGTCGCGGTGCGCAACCTCGGCCCTATCATTAGGAGACTCGCTCTCCGGGCCGGAAATTCTCTCACAGTAAGACCGAATCCCCGGATCGAGGGTCCCCGTGAGCCCACCGCGCACCCGCGTCGTCGCGATCGTCGGCCCGACCGCCGGCGGAAAGGCCCGCCTGGCAGCGGCGGTCGCCCAGGCGACGGGCCTGCCCCTGCTGTCGTGCGACTCCATGAAGGTCTACCGGGGCATGGACATCGGCACGGCCAAGCCGCCGGCCGAGCTGCGGGAGGGGATCGACTGGCGCGGGATCGACCTGGTGGGGCCCTGGGAGTCCTTCGACGCCAGCCAGTTCCGAGCCCTGTACGAGCAGGAGCGGGCGGAGGCCGACCGCGCCGGGCGGCCCCTGGTCCTGTCGGGCGGCACCATGCTCTATCTGAAGGCCGCGACCGAAGGGCTGGGGGACGTCCCGCCCCGCGACCCGGCGCTGCGCGCCCAGCTGACGGCCGAGGGCGAGGAGCTGGGCGCGGCCGTCCTGCACGCCCGACTGGCAGGCGTCGACCCGCTCACGGCCACCAAGGTCCACCCCAACGACCTGCGGCGGATCGTGCGGGCCCTCGAGGTCCACACCCTCACCGGGCGCCCCCTGAGCGGCTTCCACGGCCAGTTCGGCTCGGTCCGTCCGGAGGTCGACCGGCGGGTGTTCGCCGTGCGGCGCACCCGGGAGGACATGGACCGCCGCATCGACGTGCGGGTGGAGCGCATGCTGGAGGCTGGCTGGATCGAGGAGTGCGAGGCGCTCCGCGCCGATCCCCGCGGGATCTCGCCGGAGGCGGCGCAGGCCATCGGCTACCGGCAGATCCTGGCCTGGCTCGACGCCGGGCGCCCCTGCCCCGTCCGCGAGCTGACCGCGCAGATTCAGACGGCGACGCGCCGGTTCGCCCGGCGTCAGCTCACCTGGATCCGGAACACGACCGGCGTACATGAACTCCAGGTGGCGGAGGGTACGAACCCTACCTGCCACCTGGATCAGGTGCTGAGGGCGCTCGATTGAGCGCGGCCCTCACTCAGGACTGAAGCGAAGGTCTGAGCTACTCGGCCGGGTTCCGGTCGAGGCCGAAGATGACCTTGTCGATGTCCTGGTGCAGGGCCACGAGCTCGTCGATGACCTTGCGGATGTGACGGCGGTTGTGGGCCCAGCTGAGGCTGAAGCAGCCGCTGACCGACAGGACGAGCGCAACCGCGAAGGCGTAGACCGCTTGCTTCTTCATGCTCCCGTGCTTTCCCCCAGTCGACCGCGCGCGCAGGCGAGTCAACGTGGGGCATGCTATTCATCTCGCCTTCCGCTGTCAACCTGGTCCGGGCCCCCCGAGCTGGCCGAACCGAGGGGGGTGACAGCTTCGCAAGATTTTGCCCGTATTAGAATTAGGACGACCCGCTGCGGGCCCGTTCCTTGAAGCGTCGAGATGAGGGGTGGTACAATCCGCCCATTCCCATCTTTGGAGCCGGGCGGCCAGGTGGCCGTCACAGCCGGGCTCGACGGCGAGCCCGCCGGGAAGCGCATGGACGTCGATAGCATTCGCGCCGGCCTGGAGGCCTACACCCGTGGACTCGAGCTCGACGCCTACGAGCTCGCCCGGGGCCTGCGTGCCGAGTCGTCGGCGCGCGGGATTCGCGAGGCCCACGCCGAGCTGTTCTTGCCCGAGGTGCGCACGCTGCTCGCGGACGCCGTGGAGCAGGCGCGTTCGCGCGGCCTCGAGGGGGACGCCGCCAGCCTCTCGGTCCTGCGGGCCGGGCTGATCACGACCCACGTCGAGCGCGAGCTGGCGCCGATCGACCGCCACGGGCGGGTGGTCCTGGTCGACCTGCCCGACGGCTCGCGCCGGCCGCTGCGCGACATGAAGCTGCTGCTGCGGACCGCGGCCAGCAGCGACGCCCGCACCGAGATCGAGGAGGCGCGGCTGGAGGCGGCCCGCACGCTGGTGCCGCTCATGAGCGAGAAGGTCGCCATCGAGAAGGGGATCGCCGAGTCGCTGGGGAGCCCCAACCTCGTGGCCCTGTACCACTCCCTCACGGGGATCGACCCGGCGCACGTCAAGATGCTGGCGCAGACCTTCCTCGACCAGACCGACGACCTGTACCGCGAGGTCATGGGCTGGAGCGTGCGCAAGCGGCTGGGCGTCCAGCTGGAGGAGGCGCGCCGCTGCGACATCCCGTTCGTGCTGGCCGGCCGCTACCTCGACTACGCCGACGCCTTCACCGCCGCGGACATGGTCAAGCGGACCAAGCACTTCCTGTCGCGGCTGGGCGTCGAGCTGACCGCCCGCGGTCGCCTGACGGTGGAGGTCGACAGCCCTGACGGCCCGCCGCGGGCCTACGTGGGCGCGCTGTCGGTCCCCGACGACATCCGGCTGGTGCTCGAGATCGGCGAGGGCCAGCGGGACTGGATGATGTTCCTCGAGAGCCTCGGGCGCGCCCTGTTCCTCAGCCACATGGACCCGGCCGCCCCCTTCGAGCAGCGCGGCCTGGGCGACCGCTCCCTCGACCTCGCCTACGGCGCCCTGTTCCGCCACCTCCTCCTCGAGCCCCAGTGGCTCAAGCGGAGCCTCGAGTTCAGCCGGCCCAAGGACTACCTGATCCTGGCCTACCTCGAGCGCCTGTACGACCTGCGCCTGTGCTGCGGCCGCGTCCTGTACGAGCTGGAGCTGCGCGAGCGGGCCAGCCCCGAGGGCATGGAGGAGACCTTCGAGGCGATCATGCGGCAGGCGATCGGGGTGCAGACCCCGACCGAGCTGTTCTTGCACGACGTCCGCACGCCGCTCCACTCGATCGTGCAGTTCCGGGCCCGCCTGTTCGAGCCGCTCC
>JAWLGW010000677.1:0-4488 GCA_041690735.1 Planctomycetota bacterium | reverse complement strand
CATCGGGATCATCGCCCACATCGACGCGGGCAAGACCACCACGACCGAGCAGATCCTCTACTACACCGGCAAGGAGCACCGGATCGGCTCGGTGGACGAGGGGAACACCACCACCGACTGGGAGGAGCTCGAGCAGGAGAAGGGGATCACCATCGTCTCGGCGGCGGTGACGGTCCACTGGGAGCCCACCGACCAGGAGGAGCACCGGATCAACATCATCGACACCCCCGGCCACATCGACTTCACCGCCGAGGTGGAGCGGTCGCTCAAGGTGCTCGACGGGGCGGTGGGCGTGTTCTGCGGCGTCGCCGGGGTGCAGGCCCAGTCGGAGACCGTGTGGAAGCAGGCCGACGCCTACGGCGTGCCGCGGATCGCCTTCGTCAACAAGCTCGACCGGGCCGGGGCCAGCTTCGACGAGGTGCTCACCGACATCGAGGAGCGCCTGCCGGGCATGACGCCGCTGGCGGTGCAGGTCCCGATCGGCGAGGAGAAGGACTTCCGGGGGGTGGTCGACCTGATCACCATGGAGGCCTGGGAGTGGGCCGAGGGGACGCCGCCCCCGCCGCCCGAGCGGGTGGAGATGCCCGGCGACGTGCGCGAGCTCGCCCTGCTGTACCGCGATCAGCTCACCAACCGCCTGGGCGACCTCGACGAGGCGTTCGCCGACGCCCTCCTCGAGGAGCGGCTGGACGCCGCCGCCTACCGCCAGGCGCTGCGCCGCGTGACGCTGGCCTGTAAGGGCTTCCCCGTCCTGTGCGGCGCCTCCTTCCGCCACAAGGGGGTGCAGCCGCTCCTCGACGCCATCTGCGCCTACCTGCCGGCCCCGACCGATCGTCCGCCGGTGGAGGGCAAGCGCCCCAAGAGCAAGCGCAAGGTGGGCGACGCGGACCTCGAGTCGTGGGAGGACGCAGAGCGCGCGCCCAACCCCGGCGGCCACTTCTGCGCCCTGGCCTTCAAGACCGTGTCCCAGAAGACGGCGGACCTGGTCTACCTGCGGGTGTACTCGGGCACCGTCTCGGCGAGCGATCAGCTGCTGAACATCAACAAGAACAAGCGGGAGCGCCTGGGCCGCATCCACGTCATGCACGCCAACCGCAAGGAGCCGGTGGAGGTCGCCACCGCGGGCGACATCCTGGGCGTCGTCGGCCTCCGCTACACGGTCACCGGCGACACCCTGTGCGACCCGGACCACCCGATCCGCCTGGGCGCGATCACCTTCCCCCTGCCGGTGGTGTCGATGGCCGTCGAGCCGCGCTCGACCAAGGACAAGGACAAGCTCGCCGGCGCGCTCGAGGCCATGGCCAAGGACGACCCCACCTTCCGGGTGCGGGACGACCCGGACACGGGGCAGACGCTGATCTCGGGCATGGGCGAGCTCCACCTCGAGATCATCGCGGACAAGCTCAAGCGCAACTGGAACGTGGAGGCGAAGGTCGGCAAGCCGCGCGTGTCCTACAAGGCGACGGTCAAGAAGGCCGCCACCGGCCGCGGCGTGCACGAGCTGGTGGTGGGCGAGAAGCGGCAATACGGCGCGGTCACGGTCGAGCTGGAGCGGCGGCCCAAGGCGCCCGGCGGGCTGGTGGTCGAGTTCCCCATCGACGAGGAGGCGGAGCAGCCGTACCCGATCCCGCTCCAGTTCCACGCGGCGATCGAGGACAGCCTCAAGACCAAGGCCTACAGCGTGGGCGACTACGGCGACCCGCTGATCGACTGCCTGGTCCGCGTCACCGACGGCGAGTTCGTGGCGGGCGAGAGCAGCGACGGCGCCTTCGCGGCCGCCGCCAGCCGCGCCCTGGACGAGGCCCTGGAGAAGGCGGGCCTGCAGTACCTCGAGCCGATCATGACGCTCACGGTCGACGTGCCCGAGGAGTTCTACGGGAACATCGTGCAGGACCTGCAGGGGCGCCGGGCGACGATCCTCAGCACGCAGGTGATCCGCGACAACCGCCGCATCGTGGCGGCGGTCCCCCTGGCGGAGATGTTCGGCTACGCCTCGGACGTCCGCTCCAAGAGCCAGGGCCGGGCGACCCCGTCGCTCGAGCCGCGCGACTACGCCGAGGTGCCCGAGGGCAAGCGGCCCTCGCTGTTCTGACGAATCGCTGAGCTGACGAATCGCTCAGCTTGCACGTCGAGCGCCGCCTCTCGCCAGAGGTCGGGCGCTGAGCGATTCGTCAGTGAGGGTTCAGCGGACGCCTCCAGCTCGCGAATCGTATAGTGGTCGTATGAGCCTGGTAAACCACGACGCCGCTGCCCTCCAAGCGTGGAGCGAGTTCCTGGTGTCACCGGGCATGTCCCCAATGATCGTCACCGCGCTGGATTCGGTCGCGGACGCGCTCCAGGGCGTGGAGTTCGCACTCATCGGCGGACAGGCGGTGTTCCTGCACGGCTATCAGCGCTTCTCGAAGGACGTCGACATCGGCGTCATCGTGCCGGTGAAGCAGGTGGCTGCGCGCCTGCAGAACAAGGGCTTCCGGCAGCTGCGCGGCGCCCGCTTCGTCGAGCCGCGGACGAGCGTCGAGGTGGACGTGGTGAAGCTGCCCCGGTGCGCGATCCCCAGCGTGAAGAGCCCTGAGCTCCGGCGGGTTGGGTCACACGATCTTCCGGTGCTCGACCTCGAGACCCTGATCGCGCTCAAGGTCAAGGTCGGCCGCATTCAGGACGAAGCCGACGTGGTCGCCCTCCTCAAGACTGGGCGCGAACCCGACCGTGCGCGCCTCGTCGGGCTGCTGCGCGGCCTCGGCGAAGGGGTCGAGCCCTTCGACCGCCTCGCGGACCGCGCGCGCCGGGAGCTCGAGCAGCAGGCCGCGCACGAGCGTGAGCAGGCGGAAGAGCAGCCGGACGACGACTGATCCGCGTCTCGCCCGCGGGGCGGGGCGCAGGCAGTGCGCGCGCGTGCGCGCGCACGGTGAACCAGCCGCGCCGTCCCGCTGCTGCGTGACTTGGGGCCCTCCTCGGCTGGCCCCGGCGTTGCTCACGCCGGCCGCCAGGAGGTGGGCTCATGAGGGACGTGGCGGGGCTCGTGGCGGTGGCCGCGCTGGTCGCAGGGTGCGGGGGCGGGATCTCCACCTCGGGGGCCTCGCCCACCTCGACCTCGCCGACCTCGCCGTCTTCCCCGACCTCGCCCACCACGCCTCCAGCCGCGTCACCCCTGCCGGCCGGCCGCTCCGGCGTCGCCTTCACCAACGCCCGCGGCGAGACGGTGGTCGGCACCGCCTTCGTCCCCGTCGCGGCCGGGCCCTTCCCGGCGGTGATCGTGCTGCACGGGTCAGGCGGCCTGTTCGACGAGCCGGCCGACGCGGGCGGGCCGCAGGACGACCCCGCCACCGCGGAGCTGGAGCGGCAGTTCGAGGAGTGGGCGGACCTGCTCGTCGGCGAGGGCTACGCGGTGCTCATGCCGGCGAGCTTCTACTCGCGCGGCTTCTTCGACTGGAACAAGGAGGCCCCGGAGGGCCTCACGACCGAGGAGCGGCTGATCTTCCGGGTGTTCGACGCCTTCGCCGCCATCGACTTCCTCGCCACCCGGAGCAACGTCGACGCGGCGAACATGGCGGTGCTCGGCCTCTCCAACGGCGGCTCCACCGTGCTGCTGAGCCTGCACGACGGCGTGGAGGATCTGCCCGAATTCGCTGCGCTCGGCGACCGCGCCGGCGCCCCCGACGTGCGGCTGGGGGTGGCTTACTACCCAGGCTGCGGGCTGCACGGCCTGGTGCCGATCAGCGACGGCGACTACTTCCCGCGCGTCGAGCGCCTGCTGCTGCTGCACGCCGAGCAAGACCCGCTGACCGCGCACCTCGCCACCCGCGAGGCGCAGGCGCAGGCGGAGGCGGACTCCCGCGGGGTGGCGAACCCGCTGGACGTGCACGTGTTCCTGGGCGACGTCGGACACGGGTTCGACAGCTCGCCCGACACCCCCGAGGAGGACACCGCCCGGACCACCGGGCGCGCCATGACCCTCGACGCCCTGGTAGCGCTGAAGACCCCCTGACGGCGAGCGCGGACCGCGCCGCGTCGGCGCGCCCCCGCTCGCCCCCACTCGACCGCCTGGAGGCCCCCGTGGTGAACCCGAACATGAACCCCGAGTCCGTCGTGCGGCTGCTGTACCTGCACGAAGCCGAGAAGGTCACCACTCAGATCGCGGCCCTGGTGGATCAGTACGGCATGCTGCTCGACCAGTGGAAGCGCGACACGCCGCGCTCGGTCGGCAGCACCCCCAGCGCCCAGGTCCGGGTCGCCGCCCTGGGCGGGCACCTCAGCCAGGTGCGCCGCGAGCTGCAGCGCCTGCGCCAGGCCCAGCACGAGCTGGCGCGCTCGGCCCGCGAGGTCCACGGCGACCTGATCATTTGAGGAGCGTCGAAGAACTACTTCAGCGACCGCCAAGGGGCGCGAAGACTCGACCGCCAAGGACGCCATGAACGCCAAGGGGAGCTGTCGCTTCGCGGTCAGCTCCCTTCCCTCTCATTCTCTTCTTGGCGATCTTGGCGCCCTTGG
>JAWLGW010000676.1:0-4503 GCA_041690735.1 Planctomycetota bacterium | reverse complement strand
GGCGCCGCCGGCCGCAGCGGCTCGGGTGTGCGCCGCCTGCGGCTCGATCGCCCACGCCGAGTGCCAGGCGGAGCTGGGCGAGGCGGGCTGTCCCACCCTCGGCTGCCCCGCCGCCGCCCTCCGCCCGCAGCGGGTCAAACGCTGAGGCGGTCCGACGGCTCGAGGGGCGCCGCGCTCCCCTCCGTGGGGTCCGCGGGCTCCTCGCGCAGCTGACGGACCGCCCGCGCCACGTACACCCCGGCGGCGAGCGCGCCGGTGAGCGCCGCGGAGATGGCGATCGGCCACATCCAGGGGTGCGCGAACAGGATCGCGGCCACCGCCAGGAACTGCACCGTGGTGGTGAGCTTGCCCAGGAGGGCCGCCCGAAACTCGTAGCGGCGGTGGTGCCGCAGCCCCGGGAGCAGGTGATAGGCCACGATCAGCGGCGCCTGCAGGATCTCCCGCGAGGCGATCAGGGGCAGCAGCAGCAGCGGCGGCTGCCGCGCCACCCACACCGCCACCAGGCACGAGAGGATGAACGTCTTGTCGCACAGCGGATCCAGCCACGCCCCCGTGGCTCGCGCCTCGGCGGCGGCGGCCGGCGTGTCGTGTCGGGTCCGGCGCGCCGCCCACCCGTCGAGGACGTCGGTCAGGCCCGCCGCGGCCATGCAGCCGAGCACCCAGACCGGCGTCCCGGGGGCGACCCACACCAGACCCGCCAGCGGCAACCGCGAGAGGGTCAACAGGTTCGGCAGGTCGAGGGGGACACGACTCATGGCGCTCCCTCGACCCTAGCCCCTCGACGTCCCTTCGTGAGCCCACAGCGCGCGTCCCGGGGCGGGTGAGATTCCCCCTCCTCGGCTCACGAGCGCGCCCTCCGTGAGCGAGCCGCTTCGAGCTCGCGACGTCAGGGCGCTGAACGGGCGCTCCGCCGCGGCGGGCGCGGAGGTTCCCCCTGGGGCGGGGCCCGCCCAGCCCGGGGAGGTCCTCTCGGCCAGGCGCTTGGACCGCCCGCGCCGCCCCGTGCGGCTGGCAACCGACGTGCGACGGCGGCGCCCGAACGCGCTCAGCAGGAGGTCGTCGTGCCCCTTCGCCCCGTCGCCCTGTGCTCGCTCCTCACGCTGGCCCTCCTCGCCTCACCGGCCCAGGGGCAGGGCGGACCCGGGCCCGTCCCGCTCCAGCCGGCGGAGCACGTGGTGGTGCTCCGGAGCGGCCCGGGCGCCGCCGCGCTGGCGCGGCGCCTGGCCGCCACCCACGGGGCGCGGCACGTCTATCGGAGCGTGTTCCCCGGGTTCGCCGCGCCGCTGACACCGCGCGCTCGGGCCGCCCTGGCGCGCAACCCGCGGGTCGACCTGATCGCGCCCAGCCGGGTGGTCCGCGCCTTCGCCGAGACGCTGCCCACCGGCGTGGACCGGATCGATGCCGAGCGCGCCCACGCGCAGGGCTTCGCCGGAGCGGGCGCCCGGGTGGCGATCTGCGACACGGGGATCGACCTCGACCACCCCGACCTGGCCGCGAACGTCGACGCCGCTCTGTCGCGGAGCTTCGTCAGCTTCGGACCGGACGCGCCCAGCGGCGCCGACGACAACGGCCACGGCACCCACGTCGCGGGCACCGTGGGGGCGATCGCCGGCAACGACCGGGACGTGGTGGGCGTGGCGCCCGCCGTGACCCTGGTCTCGCTCAAGGTGCTCCACAAGAACGGGAGCGGCCGCGACTCGGACATCATCGCCGCCCTGGACTTCATCACGCAGCACAACCAGGGCGCCGCGCTGTACGCCGACATGATCCACGTGGCGAACTTCAGCCTGGGCCGCGCGGGCAGCGACGCCGACAGCCCGCTGCGGCGCGCCTTCGACGCCTGCGTCGCCAGCGGCTGCTTCGTCGCCGTGGCGGCCGGCAACTCCAGCGCCGACGCCCGGGACTACGTCCCAGCGGCCTACGACTCGGTGTTCACCGTGTCGGCCATGGACCCGCGCGACGACACCTTCGCCAGCTTCTCGAACTACGGCGCCGACGTGGACGCGGCGGCGCCGGGCGTCGAGATCCTCTCCACCCGCCTGGGCGGCGGCGTGACCGAGGCCAGCGGGACCAGCATGGCCAGCCCGCACGTGGCCGGCGCGGCGGCCCTGTACGTGGCCCACAACGCGGACGCCCTCACCGCCTCGACCGCCGTGACGACGATCCGGCAGGCGATCGCCAACAGCGGCGAGTACCTGGTCCTCGACGGGGACCGCGACGGGATCATGGAGCCGCTGGTGGACGCCGAGGCGCTGGTGGTCGGCACCTCCTCCTCTCCCGACCCGGCGGTCGTAGTCCTGCTGCGCGCGGACCAGGAGACGTACCCCGAGGAGGCGAGCGAGGCCCTGCTCACCTGCGAGCCCCTCGACGAGCTCGGCCACCGCATTACCGGCCTCGCCTCGAGCGCCTTCCTCACCGAGGTCGACGGCGCCGCCGCCCCGGTGACCTTCGCCGAGGTGTCGGCCGGGGTCTACCAGGGCACCCTGGACCTGTCCGCCCTGTCGGTGGACGCGGAGCACACGGTGACGGTCACCGTCAGCGACGATCGCGACCTCACCGGGAGCGACTCCCTCACCCTGCGCCGCTCGACCGCCCAGGCGATCCACGTGGCGCAGATCGCGTACGGGGTCCGAGGCCCCCACCTCGACGTCTTCCTGACCGTCCACGACGCCTCGGGCCAGCCCGTCGCGGGCGCGGAGGTGGACGTCGACGTCTACCTGGACGGAGTCCTGTACGGCACCGGCGTCGGCGCTACCACCGACGCCAGCGGCGTCGCCAGCTATCGGGCGCGCCACGCTCCCTCCGGCACCTACACCACCGACCCCGTTCGGGTGGCGAGGGAGGGCGCCGTGTGGGACCCGGCGCAGGACGTCGTCGACCCCGGCTTCACCAAGTAGCCGACCCCCTCGCCTCACCCGGCGCTCGCGAGCGCCTCGTCCTCGAGTGAGCCGGCCGCGGCGCCGCTCACTCGCGGAGGGGCGCTCCGCCCTTTCGTTCCCTCGGGGTCAGGGCCCCGCGCCGCCCCTCAGCGGCGCGCGACCCTCGAGCTGGCCAGCCGATCGTCCCGGGTGGCGCGCGGGGTGGTGAGGAGTCCAGGTCGAGGAGCATTAGACCCACTCCGCCGTGCGCTCGCCCAACAGGAGGCGCTCGGCGCCCGCACCGTTGAGGATGGTCACCGCGCCGCCGAGGAAGCCTGCCCTGGCGACCGCGGGGAAGCTCCCCTCCCGACGCCCGGTCCGGGCCGTCCGCGTCGCAAAGCGTGGCCGGGCGTCGCGCCGCTCCCGCGCCGCGCCGGGCACGTGACGCGCATGTGCACGCTGCGCCCTCCAACTCGCTGAACCCGGAGAGACGTCTGCGCATGAAGCTTTCACGAACGGTACGGATCGCCGCGATCGCCACGGTCCTGGCCACCTGCGGTTGCGCCGAGTGGATCCCTCGCAAGTCGGTGAAGGCGGCCGAGCAGGTCGCCGACGCGGAGTCGACGTCCCGCGACGGCACGACGGGCAGGGACGACTCCACGGGCGACTCCAGCGGCGACACCGCCGAAGTCCCGCCGCCCTCCCTCGAAGACGAACCCAGCCACGCCATCCCCCTGACCCTCGACGTCCCGCAGGAGGGGGCGATCGAGCGCCGGGGGGACGTCGCGTGGTACGCCCTCGAGCTCACGGCCGGCGAGACCTACGCCGTCTCGACCTCCCACCTCGACGAGGGCATGGACAGCGCCGTGGCGGTGTGGGTGGTCACCTGGGGGAGCGATCCCGCGACCCTGGTGGGCAGCGACGACGACCGGGACGACAGCACGCTCGCCTCGGCGGTGACCTTCACCGCGACCGTCGACGGCACCCACTACGTGTCGGTCGCGCACCAGACCGGGGCGACGGGCACCTACACGGTGAGCGCCGGCCTGGCGGCCCCCGTCAGCGACGCGCCCCCCGTGGCGGCGGTCACCAGCCTCACCCTCACCGCGCGCTCCCCCACCCGGCGGGTGGTCGCTCGGGACGAGGAGGCCGTGTTCGAGGCGTCCGTCGCGGCCCTCGCCTCGGACACCGTCACCTACGCCTGGCTGCTGGACGGGGTCGCGCAGGTCAGCAGCGGCCTCGCGACGCCTGGGGCTGACGAGGTGCTGGTCCCGCCCCTGGCGCTCGACCCGGCCCTGCTCGCCGCCGGGCCCCACCAGGTGACCCTGCGGGTGGACGACGGCGCGACGACCGAGCGGCTGGACCACGAGCTGTTCGTGAGCGACCGCGCGGTCACGAACGCCGCCCTGGCCCTCGCCGCCCGCGGCACGGCGCTGGCGCCGCTCGTCGGCGTGGTGTCCCCCCGCTGGGGCGAGGTCCGCCAGCCCGCGCTGGGTCTGGCGCTCGAGGTGGCCTACGCGGCCTTCACCGCCGACGGCGGGGCGTCGTTCGAGTTCCTGGGCGAGGTCGCGCCCGGGCGAAACGAAGGGCGCGGCGGCGACGTGGAGGTGTACCTCGACGGGACGCGGCTCGGCACGACCCTCTC
>JAWLGW010000675.1:0-4504 GCA_041690735.1 Planctomycetota bacterium | reverse complement strand
AGCAGCGCCACCAACAGCGGGTGGTTGCTGCCGCCCTGCGCCGGGACGGGCGCCGGCTTGGCGCCGCTCGCCCCGTTGGGGACCGCCGCCGACCCGACCACGCTCTTGCGCCCTTGGCCGGCGGCGACCTCGGCGGCGGCAGCGGGCGGCAGGCTCGCCTCGAGGGCGGCGAGCATCTGCTCCGCCGTGGCGAAGCGGTCCGCCGGGTCCTTCTCGAGGGCCTTCATGACGAACTGCTCGAGGGCCGGCGGCACGCTCAGCCCCGGCGCCGCCTCCGCGAAGGGGAGGGGGGGGTCGATGATGTGCTTGCCGATGAACCCCACCGGGCTGTCGGCGTCGAACGGCAGCCGCCCGGTGATCATCTCGTAGGCCACCACCCCCAGGGAGTACAGGTCGCTGCGCGCGTCGACCTGCGCCCCGCCCGAGGCCTGCTCGGGCGACATGTACTCGGGGGTGCCGATCGCCACCCGCTCGGTGGTCAGGAACACGTTGGACTGCGACTGCGTCCGCTCTTCGGCGCCGAGGAGCTTGGCGATCCCGAAGTCCATGATCTTGACCACCTCCTCGCCCGCGTCGGAGGTGGTGATCAGGATGTTGTCCGTCTTGAGGTCCCGGTGCACGATCCCGCGCTCGTGCCCCTTGCCCACGCCCAGGAGCGCCTGGGCGCAGGTGCGCGCGAACTGCTCCAGGGGCAGCCGTCCCTGACGCTTGAGCACCTGCGCCAGGGTGACGCCCTCCACGTACTCCATGGCCATGTAGAAGCGGCCGGCGTCGGTGGTCCCGGCGTCGAACACCCGCACCACGTTGGGGTGCTGGAACTGCGCCATGGTCATGATCTCGCGCTTGAACCGCGCCACCGACTCGTCGCTCTTGATCAGGTCCGCGCTGAGCACCTTGATCGCGACCGTGCGCCCCATGAGGGTGTGCTCGGCCTTGTAGACGACGCCCATGCCGCCCTGGCCCAGCTTGCTCACGATCTTGTAGCGGTTGTTGAGGAGCTGCCCCGTCAGGTCCTGCTCGCTCGCCGGGTCCGCCACCGTGTCGGAGAGGGGCGACTGGAAGCCTGGGCTCTCGAAGTCGGGTCGCTGAACCGGCTGCGTCTCGGCGTTGGGGTCGGAGGCCCGCCAGGGCTGCTCCTGAGCCGAGCTCCCGGACGGGAACGCCACGCCGGGCGGCGGCGGCGCGCTCGGGTCGAGGGGCCGCATGGGGATCGTCTGGGCGTTGGCGTCGAACGCCTCTGCGGCGGAGGAGCCGCCGGGGCCGAAGGTCGGCGGCGCGTCGAGCTGCAGGGTCCGCTCGGCCCGCACGTCGTCCTTCGACTCGAGCAGGGCGCCGTCGAAGGAGGGCGGCGCGTCGAGCTCCATCGTCCGCTCGACCTGCGGCTCGTCATCCGCGTCACCGCCGAAGGAGGGCGGCGCGTCCATCTCCAGGGTCCGCTCGACCTGGAAGTCCTCGGCCGACTCGACGAGGTCGGGGGGGCCGAAGCTGGGCGGCGCGTCGAGCTGCATGGTCAGCTCGACCTGCGGCTCGCCATCCGACTCGCCAGGAGCGCCCGCGAGCGGCTCGAAGGTCGGCGTGGGCAGCTCCATCGTCCGCTCGATCGGCTCGTCGAGCTCGGGCTCGGGCGCGGCTGCTCGGTGGAGGATCTTGGTGTGGCGCGGCGGCTGCGGCGGCTGCGGCGGCTGCGGCGGCTGCGGCGCGAGGGGCTGGGGCGGCGCCGGCGGACGCGGCGGGCTCGGCGCAGGGGGCATGGGCGCGGCCGGAGGCGGCGGGGCCGTCGCCACGGGCGGCGCGGGCGCAGCCGGCGGCTGCGGCGCGGCCGGGCCATCGCCCTCCAGGCGACGGATCAGCTCGTCGGCCAGGGCGTCGCGGCGGGCTTCGTCGAGCGCGCCCTCTTGCACCAGCCGGTCCGGCAGGCGCCACCGATACCCCTCGGCCGCCTGCTGCTGGAGGAGCGCCCGGGCCCGGTCGGTGGTCAGCAGCCCCTGCTCCACGCACAGCTTGGCGAAGCCCTGCTCGGCGCGCACGAACTGCGCCCGGGCCAGCTCCCGCTGCAGCGACCGCGCCGCGTCGGGCGCCAGGTAGCCCTTCTGCGCCAGCAGATCGCTCAGGCTAGCGCCGCCGGACCTCGGCAACAGCCCGAAGCACTCCCGGACCTGCGCCTCGGTCGCGAAACCGTGCTGGACCGCCAACCGGCCCAGGAGGACGTCGGATTGGGACACCTGCCCTCAACTCCCCGCGTCGGCGCGGGCGAATCGGCGCCGCGCCCCGCCCAGGATAACGCACCTGCCCCGCGGGCTCATGCTATCCGCGCAGCTTGAGCGCCTGATAACGCGCCCGGAACTTGCGAGCCTTCTCCGGCTCGCCCAGCTTCTCGTACAGCTGCGCCGCGTAGCGGTACGCCTGCCGGTATTCGGGGTCGAGCTGGATCGCCGTCGCCAGGGACAGCTTCGCCTCCTCGAACCGGTCGCAGCGCACCGCCGCGGCGGCGTACAGGACGTGCGCCTCGGGGTCCTCCGCCTCGAGCTTCGCCAGGTGACGGAAGGCGCGCCGGGCGCGGTGGTAGTCGCCCATCGAGGCGTACGCCCCGCCCAGCATGTGGACCGCCTGGGCGAAGTTCATGTCGGCGCGGATCGCCCGCTCGAGCAGCGGGATCGCCTGCTCCGGCTCCCCCTCGTCCACCAGCGCCTTGGCCCGCTCGAACAGGCGCAGCGGCTCGATCCCCTCGCCGCCCACCGAGTCGCGCGCCAGGAACGACTGCATGGTCGACTCGGGCGCCACCGCGGGGGCGTCCGCCGCCAGGTGCCAGGCGGGGTCGGTCTGGTCCTCGACCCCGACCGCGGTGTCGATCAGCCCGCGCGGCGTCCACTCGCCCGCCGGCTGCGGCCCCCGCTGGAACACCTCGGTGTCCTCGTCGTCGTCGGCGAAGCTGTCCTCGGGGTCGAAGTCCCACCCCTGCAGGGTGATCACGATCCGGCACTCGCCGGTCCCGCCCGCCAGCTTCACGTCGCGGACCGCGCGGCACTCGAGCATCTCCTCGACCAGGGTGCGGGCCAGGCCGAACGGCACCCCCCGCAGGTCGATCTCGAGGCCCCGGGGGACCGACTCGATCGCGTGGTCGTATTCGTGCAGGAGCTCGCGCACCATGCTGAGCGCCTCGCGGCGGGTCCGCGAGGAGGGCCCGCCCCGGGTGGCCCGCACCTCCGAGCGCTCCGCCAGGGAGCGGCGGCGGGTGGTCCGGTTGCGCGGCCGCGGCGGCACCTTCTGCTGCGGCTTGCGCGGCTCCGCCAGGGGCGCGTCCTCCGGGACCCGCAGCTTGGCGTGGCACCGCAAGCAGCGGACCTTACGGCTCCGAAACTGCTCGGGAACCCGGGCCTCGTGGCCGCACTCGCTGCACTGGATCCTGATCTTGGGCATGGGTGCGCGTGGCGAGCGTACCACCCCTAACCTCCTCTTGGAAGGGAGGCTCGGTGCTCGGCAGGGGCCGACCCCGCCCCACGGGCCCGAGGGCGGGCTCGACGACCAGCTCCAGCCTGCCGTGATCGAAGGGGACGCCGGGGGCCCGCTCCGCCGGGACCAGCCGCTCCCGCAGCCCCTCCCGCGCCAGCTCCAGGGCTCGGTGGTGGCAGAAGGGGTTGTTGCCAGGGCGCCCCAGGGTGACGTGGGCGGTCCAGGTGCAGCCGCCGCGGCACACGTCGGCGTAGTAGCAGCCGGCGCAGCGCCCCCACAGCTCCACGGTCCGATCGCGGGCGAAGCGGAGCTCGGCCGCCTCCTCCCACAGGGCCGCCAGCGGCCGCGAGCGGACGTTGCCGCCCCCGTAGGCGCCGGTGGGGAGCGAGGGACAGCCCTTCACCGTCCCGTCCGCCTCCAGGCCGAGGGCGTGGACCCCCGCCTTGCACCCGGTGGTATGGCCCCGCCCCGCGCCGGCCCGCAGGGTCGCCTCGTGCGGCCCGAAGTAGCCCACGTTGTTCCCCGGCCACAGGCGGATCCCCCGGGCGGCGGCGGCCTCGGACAGGGCCGCGATCCGCGGGATCACCTGCAGCAGGTCGTAGGGCTGCAGCAGCCACTCCGGCCGGTCAGCGGCGCGGCCCATGGGCACGGTCAGCTGGACCTGCCACCCGTGCGCCCCCTCCGCGGCGAGCAGGTCGAGGAGCCCGTCGAGGTCGGGGAGCGAGAGCCGGTTGAGCTGCGTGTTGGCGGCCACGGGGACCCCGGCGGCGCGCAGGTTGGCGAGCGCCGCCCGGGCGGCGGCGAAGGAGTCCGTCACGCCGCGCTGCCGATCGTGAGCCGCCTCCAGCCCGTCCAGCGACACCGACACGCTGGCCACCCCGGCGGCCGCCGCCCGCTCGGCCCGCTCGCGGGTGAAGCCGCGCCCGCCGGTGGTGATCGTGCACTGCATGCCGGCCGCGGCGATCGCCGCCGCGATCGCGTCCCCGTCCTCCCGCAGGTAGGCCTCGCCCCCGATCAGCGTCACCTCGCGCGCGCCCATGGCGGCGAGCTGCGC
>JAWLGW010000674.1:0-4506 GCA_041690735.1 Planctomycetota bacterium | reverse complement strand
CGGGACTGCCATCTCAAGGTCCACGCCCGCTGCAAGGCGGAGGAGACCTGCCCCGCCCTGGCGGGCGTGCTCGACTTCCCCACCCAGCCGCCCGGCCGTCTGTACCGCCTGCTGGTGCTGTTCTCCCTCCCCCTGGCGGGCGGCGGCAACGTGGCGCTGGGGATCGGCCTGGGCGAGCTCCTGGCGCAGGCCCTGTGGCTGCCGCGGGAGGTCACCATGGTCATGGGCGTCGGCGGCATGACGCTGCCCATGGTGGGCGGGCTGGCGATCGTGATCCACCGCTACCTGCAGCACCGCCACGTGCGCGTCGACGGGCGCGGCTTCGCCCTGGGGGTCACGCCCAGGTGGCGGGGCAAGCGGGTGCCCTGGGAGGCGGTGCGCGGCTTCCGGGAGACCAGCGACGGCCTCATGCTGCTGCTGAAGCGGCAGCCCTGGACCCGCTGGCTGGGTCCGGTGGTCCGCTGCGAGGGCCTGCGCATGCACGACCTGATCGAGCGCCTGGAGGCGCACGGGGTCTACCGGACGGATTGATTAAGCCGGCCGGGCCTCCGCCTGGTCGAGGCGGCGCGGGGGGCGGGGATCGGCGGCGCGGTCGCCGTATTCGAAGGCCGCCGGGGCGCCCACCCGCCGCCACTCGGGGCGCCAGCCGTCGCCGTCGCGGGCGAGCAGCTCCAGGCGCACCTCGGCCACCTCGGAGTGGTTGCACCACACCGAGCTCCCGTCGGGGTCGCGGTACTCGACGCGCACGAACGACTCCAGCGGCGCGCTGAGGCTGCCGCGCAGCAGGCGGTCGCCGCGCTGGGCCTCGAAGGTCCAGTAGCCCAGGCCGAACTGGCTGGTGGGCGTCCACATGGCCCGCGGGCCGCTCCAGGAGAGGTCGACCCCCTGCGGACCCCGCTGGCGCACCAGCAGCGGCGAGGCCGGCGGGAGGAGGAGCCCCAGCTTCTCGACCTGCGCGCTCACCCCCTCGAACACCAGGCCGGGGGCGTCGCTGAAGGCGTGGCAGTGGGCCCAGGTCCACCGGTCGGCGTGGCGGCGGCCGTACACGTGCCCCTGCTCCGCCAGGGCCTCCTTCAGCTCGATCCGCCGCTCGCCCACCTGCACCCAGCCCGTCGCCGCCATGGCCAGGGCCGGGGTCGCCACCGCCGAGCTCGCCACCCGCAGCCCGTACAGCCGCGGCGACACGTGCCGATACGAGCCCCAGGAGGGCCCCAGGCGCAGGTCCCAGGCGATCCGGCGGGCCCCCGCCCCCACGCTGCCGCGCGCCTCCTCGGCGTCCAGCCAGCCGGGCCCCAGCTCGAGGGCGAACCGCCCCCGCCGCGAGCGGTCGTGCAGGCGCCCGATCGGGTGGCGGTCGAGGAGCTGCAGCGAGAGACCCGCCTCCTCACCGGCAGGAGGAAAGCTGAACGCCCACAGGTAGGCCTGCGGGCGGCCGCCGTCGCTGGGCGCCTCCAGGGTGTAGCGGAACCAGAACGCCCACCCCGACGCCGGGTCGTGCAGCGTCAGGTAGTAGACCTCGTAATGCCCGCGGCCCCCGCGCCACTGCAGCCTGTTGAGCTGTGCGTTCATGCGCCCCATTTCGCACCGAGCCGGCCCGCCCCGCAACCCTCCCGAGTCGCCGGGCGATCCCTTATCCTCTGCGGCTCGCTTCAACACCTCTGGGGGAATCGAATGCACACGATCGTCTCTCGCGGCGCCTGGATCGCCCTGGCCGCCAGCCTCCTGCTGGTCGGCGGCCGCGTCGAAGCGCGCGAGCCGACCGCGGAAGAGGTCGCCAAGTGGAAGCAGTGGCATGAGCTGACCGAGAAGCTCCGCCGCCCGCTGGCCGACTACACCGCCGACGTCAAGAGCGGCCGCGACGCCAGCCCGTTCTACGGCAACCGCAGCACCTCCCTCGAGAAGTGGCAGGAGAAGGCCAGGACGCTGGTCGAGCTCTCCAAGTCGGACGTGCCCACCCTCAGGGCGGCGCTGGCGGAGCTCCAGCAGAAGTACGGCTCCGACAAGGACGCCATGACGACCAAGTTCTTCGAGGAGTTCGGCCAGCCGATCGACCCGCGGGCGGCGGGCTTCTCCCGGCGGGTCAGCCCCGACCGCAAGCGGTGGCTGCCGACCCACGACTACTACCCCTTCCTGTACTACGAGCGGCTCGAGGACATGGCCGAGGTGCCGGAGAAGTGGTGGGAGCTCGCGGCCACCAAGGCCGCCGAGTACATCGGCTACCGGCTCAAGGACCCCGCCTACTCCGAGGAGCGCATGCAGTCCTGGGAGCGGGTGACCGCCGGCCTCGAGGACCTCAGGAAGCTCGATGCCCTGATCCCGCCCGCTCAGGCGGCGCTAGAGCACCAACCCGACCACGGCGCGCTCAAGCAGGCGATCTCCGACGTGCAGGCCCGGATCGCCCTGGCGGAGAAGCACACCCTGCGAGTGATCGACGCCTACCAAATGTCGGAGGACGTCGAGAAGCTCAACCCCGAGTCGGAGACCGACGTCGACGCGCTCAGGGAGGCGATGCTCGAGCAGCTCCAGCAGAAGCTCGGCAAGGAGGAGGCCGCCAAGATCGTGGCGATCCGCATCCCCAAGTCGTGGGACGTGTACAAGAAGGACCTGATCCACCGCCCGATCCAGTACGCGATCACCGGCCACGTCTACCTGCCCCTGCCCGAGGATCACCCGGACGCCGAGCGCCTCGGCACCACCGACCTGGCGCAGGTGCAGTCGTTCCGCTTCTACACCGAGAAGGTCTCCGGCGTGAAGCCCGACCCGCCCTTCCGCAGCGCGAGCCTGGCCTGGACCGGCCTCATGCGGCCGGGCAACGTGTCGGGCGGCGCGGGCTTCTTCGGCACGCTGTTCCGGATCGTGTTCGGCCTGGTGTGCTGCACCGGGCTGCTGATGGCGGTCGCGGGCGGGGGCTACTTCGTGTGGACCCAGACGCAGGCCCAGAAGGCGCTCGCCACCGTCACGGGTCAGCCGGCCGGCGAGGCCGGCGGGGCACAGCCCAGCAGCGTTCCGCACGCCCCGCCGGGGAGCCCCGGGCAGCCGGCGGTGCCGCCGGCGCCGCCTGGCAACACGCCGCAGCCCCCCGCTCCGCCGACGAGCGCTCCGCCGGCGGACCCGAACCAGCCGCCGCCCACCCAGGGGTAGGCGAGCGCATCGCCTCTCCGCAGCGGGCGCGGCGGCAGCCGCGCCCGCTGTCGTTGGTTGAGGCCAGGCGCACACCTGGCGCGAGGCCCCGCGCCGACCCACACTGCGGAGGTGCAGCGGGTCGGTGCGTACGAGGTCTTGGGGGAGATCGCCCGCGGCGGCATGGGCGCGGTGCTGCGGGCGCGCGATCCGCAGGGTCGCGAGGTCGCGATCAAGGTGGAGCTGGCGTCCACCCCGCGGTCGCGGCGGCGCTTCGCCCGCGAGGCGCGGGTGCTCCGGCGGCTGGACCACCCGCACCTGGTGCCCGTGCTGGAGGCCGGCGAGCAAGGCGGCGTGCCGTATCTGGTCATGGAGCTGGTCGAGGGCCAGTCCCTGGAGGACGTGCTGGAGCGCGGCCCCCTGCCCGTGGGCCGCGCCGCGGAGCTGGTGCGGCAGGTCGCGGAGGGGCTGGCCCACGCCCACGCCCAGGGGGTGCTGCACCGCGACGTCAAGCCCGGCAACGTCCTGCTCGACCGGAGGACGGGGCTCCCGCGCCTCACCGACTTCGGGCTGGCCAAGGACCTCGCCGGCTCCCTGTCGGGCGAGGCGCTGACGCAGGAGGGCGCCTTCCTGGGCAGCCCCGGCTACCTGGCCCCCGAGCAGGCGGTGGGCGAGCTGGATCAGCTCGGCCCCGCGGCCGACGTGTACGGCCTGGGCGCCACGCTGTATGCGCTGCTCACCGGGGAGCCGCCCTACGACGGCGACTCGCTGGTCGAGGTGGTGGGCGCCATGCAGAGGCCGCCCGAAGACCCCCGCGCGCTCCGCCCCGAGGTGGACCCGGTCCTGGCCGCTCTGTGCCTGCGCTGCCTGGCGCGGGACCCGGCCGCGCGGCCGGCCTCGGCGGCAGCGCTGGCGGCGGCCCTGGGGGCCTACCTCGACGGGCGGTTGCCGATCGCGCCGCGCCGCGGGCGCCGGGCAGCGCTGGCGGCGGCGCTCGCCGGGACGTCGGTCGGCGCCGTCGCCCTGTGGGCCGCCCTCGGGGCGCCGCCGATGGAGGAGACGCCGCCGATCGAGGAGGCCGCGCCGGCCGGCCGCTCCAGTCGAGCCGGCGACGCCCAGGTCGAGCCTCGGGAGGAGTCGCCAGCGGTCACGGTCGCTGCCGCCGACGCCCCGGCGCCCGCGCCCACGTCTCATGCCGAGCCGGCGCCCACGGACTCGGCGCCCACCGACACGGCGCCCACGGACGCCGTGGAGGCCTTGCGCCAGCGCGCCGAGGTGCTGGCGGCCGCAGGCGACGCGAAGGGCGCCCTGGCCGCGCTGACGGAGGCGGCCCACCTCGCCGAGGACGACGCGCTGCTGTGGGCGCAGGTCGCCCAGCGACACGAC
>JAWLGW010000673.1:0-4507 GCA_041690735.1 Planctomycetota bacterium | reverse complement strand
CTGGCGCAGCTCGCCGCGGAACCCCTCGCTGGTGGCGGGGTCGGGGCGGGGCGTGACGTAGGGCAGGGTGAGCACCGTCACCCGCTCGGCCTCGAGGGCCGGCACCACGACATCGCGGAAGTCGCGCGCCACCTCCTCGTCGGCGCCCTTGTTGAGGATGCAGGTGAGGGTCTTGCCCAGGGCCGCCGCCTGCTGCAGGTAGGTGACGCACAGGGCGTCGTTGTACTTCTCGGGCGTCGCCACGAAGAGGACCGCGTCCGCCAGGAACAGCAGGTCCTCGGCCACCGCCCGGTTGCGGGCGTGGGTGCTGTCGATGTCGGGCGAGTCGACCAGCACCACCCCCGCCACGTCCTCGCGCTGGTGCTCGAGGAGGAAGTACGCCCGACCGGTGTCCTCCATCTCGTGGGTGGGCCCCAGCGGGTCCTCCAGCGGGAGCCGCCGGTAGGCGGGCAGGAAGGCGCCGTCGGCCAGGCTAGCGACGCGATCGCCGTGGACGTAGACGGTGGGCGCCTTGGTGTGGCGGGCCAGCGGCGAGCTGCTGGCCACGGTCTCGCCCACGATCCAGTTGAAGGTGGTCGACTTGCCGACGTTGGTGCCGCCGGCGATGGCCACGATCGGCGGGGCGTCGGCCGGACGCGCCGCCTCGAACAGGAGCTTGACCTGCACCAGCCGCCGGGTCCGATCGAGCAGCTCGTCGAACGAGGCGCTGGCGTCGGTGCCTGCCACGAAGGCGACGGCCGCCAGGTCGCGCGCCAGGTCGACCAGCAAGGGGTCATCCACCGGCACCACCGGCGCGTACGCGTCGGCGGCCTCAGCCGCAGGCGCGACCGCCTGCTCGTCCGGGGCCTCGGTCTCGGTGCCGGTGTCCGCCAACGCGCTCCTCGAGGTGGGACCGGCCCACATTGTAAGCGCCGACTCCGGCGTCCCCGGGACTTCTTGGGACGCGTCCAGGAACGACTCCTGCATCCCCGCCGTCGTCACTCGCGCTCGCCGCCTCGCAAGGCGGGGCAGTCGTCGGAGCCACCGCCCCATCTCCAAAGGGGCAGAGAGCGCCCTCCCCTCGGATCACGGGGGGCTCCCACACGAGCGCTCTGCCCCTTTGGAGCTAGTGGTCGAAGTCCTCCATGCCCGCGCCGACCTCCTCCTTCTGCTCGGCCACCAGGCAGTCGGTGGTCAGCAGCAGCGAGCTGACGCTGATCGCGTTCTCCAGCGCCGTCCGGGTGACCTTGGCCGGGTCGATGATCCCGAGCTTGGTCATGTCGCCGTACTCCAGCGTCGAGGCGTCGAGGCCGTACGAGGGGGCGGCCTCGGCCAGGATCCGCTCCACCACCACCGCCGGGTTGAGGCCGGCGTTGTCGGCGATCTGGCGCACCGGCGCCTCGAGGGCCTCGCGGACGATCCGGATGCCCAGGCCCTCGTCCGCGTCCTCGCACGTCCCCTCGATGTCGAGCAGCGAGCGCGCCGCTCTCAGGAGCGCCACGCCGCCCCCGGGGACGATCCCCTCCTCCACCGCCGCGCGGGTGGCGTGGATCGCGTCCTCGACGCGGGCCTTCTTCTCCTTCATCTCGGGCTCGGTGGCCGCGCCGACCAGCACCCGCGCCACGCCGCCGGCCAGCTTGGCCATGCGCTCCTCGAGCTTCTCCCGGTCGTAGCTCGAGGTGGTGCGCTCCATCTCGGCCCGGATCTGCTCGAGGCGCGTCTTCACCTCGACCGGATCGTGCTCGCCGCCCACCAGCTGGGTCTCGTCCTTGCGGATCACCGCCTTCTCGGCGCCGCCGAGGTCCTGCAGCTCGACCCCCTCCAGGGTGAGGCCGGTCTCCTGGCTGACCACCCGCCCGCCGGTGAGGGCGGCGATGTCCTGGAGCTGCGCCTTGCGGCTGTCGCCGAAGCCAGGCGCCTTCACCGCGCAGGCCTTGAGGGTGCCCCGCAGCGAGTTCACCACCAGCAGCGCCAGGGCCTCGCCCTCGACGTCCTCGGCGATCAGGAGCAGGGGGCGCTGCTGCTGCAGCACCAGCTCCAGGGCGGGGACCAGGTCCTTGACCGCCGAGACCTTGCCGTCGACCAGCAGCACCAGCGGCCGCTCCAGCTCGCAGCTGAGGAGGTCGGGGTCGGTGATGAAGTAGGGCGACAGGTAGCCGCGGTCGAACGCCAGCCCGTCCACGAACTCCACCGTGGTGTCGAGGGAGTTGCCCTCGTCCACGGTGATCACCCCGTCCTTGCCGACCTTGTCCATGGCCTCGGCCAGGACCCGGCCGATCTCGGCGTCGTTGTTGGCGGCGATCCGGCCCACGTGAGCGATCTGCTCGCTGCCGCTCACCGGCTTGGCGATCGACTCGAGGTGCGCGAGGACGTGGGCGCGGGCCCGCTCGATCCCGCGCCGCATGGGGATCGGCGGCACGCCCGTCTGCAGCGCCCGCAGGCCCCGCTCGAACAGCGCCTCGGCGATCACGGTGGCGGTGGTGGTGCCGTCGCCGGCGGCGTCGGAGGTCTTGGAGGCGACCTCCTTCACCATCTGGGCGCCCATGTTCTCCCAGGCGTCGGGGAGCTCGAGCTCCTTGGCCACGGTCACCCCGTCCTTGGTCACCAGGGGCGCGCCGAAGCCCCGCTCGATCATCACGTTCCGCCCGCGCGGTCCGAGCGTCACCTTGACGGTCTTGGCCAGCCGGCTCACCCCCTGGCGGATCGCCTCCCGGGCCTCGTGATCGAAGGCAATGCGCTTGGCTCCCATGGCTCCTCCTCTCCCGCGGGGCGCGCGTCCGCGCGCCGCGTCACGGGGGCGCGGACTCTACCCCTGGGCCACGAGGGTCGCAAGGAGGGTGCGCAGAACAGGGAATATGAATATGAACTGGGAACGGGGAATGGATTCCACTTGCTCGTCGCTCCCCTCGACACGGCGCGCTCCCCCGTCTACAACCTCGGCGTGGTCGCGCTGCAAGACGCAGAGAAGGTCTACGTGCGCCTCCCCAACTGGGTCGGGGACGTGGTCCTGGCGACCCCCTTTTTGCGCGCGCTTCGCGCCGCGGCGCCGCGGGCGCAGGTGATCGCCCACGGCAAGCCGTTCCAGCTGGCGATCATCGAGGGCGAGGGCCTGTTCGACCGGGCGCTCCCCCTGGAGCGACGGGGGCTGCTGGGGCCCCTGCGGGAGGGACGCCGCCTGCGGGAGGCGGTCGGGGTGCCCGACGTCGCCTTCCTGCTGCCGAACAGCGTCTCCTCGGCCCTGATCGCCTGGACCAGCGGCGCGCCCGCGCGGGTGGGCTACCGCCTCAACGGGCGCGGGCCGCTGCTGACCCACGCCCTCGCCGTGCGCCGCGAGGGGCTGTTCCGGCCGGTCCCCATGGTCGACTACTACCTGGCCCAGCTCCAGCACCTCGGCGCCGACACCTCGGCGGTGGCCCGCCGCCCGGTGCTGACGCCGTCCGCCGAGGCGCGCCAGTGGGCCGAGGAGTTCCTCACCCGGCAGCGCCTCAACGCGCGCGGGCAGCGGCTGTGGGCGCTCAACATCGGCGGCTCCTGGGAGACCAAGCAGTGGATCCCCGAGCAGGCGGGCGCGCTGGTCCGGCTGCTGCGCCGCGAGGGGATCGCGCCCCTGCTCCTGCGCGGGCCCGACGAGGGGGCCCTCGCCGAGCGGGTGTGCGCGGCGGCGGGGGAGCGGGTGCCCGGCGCGGACGAGGTGGTCCGGCTGGGCGAGCTCACCGCCGTGCTGGAGCGGTGCGAGCTGCTGGTCACCACCGACTCCGGCCCGCGCCACTTCGGGATCGCCGCCGGCGTCCCGGTGCTGGTGCTGATCGGCTCCACCCACCCCGGCTACACGGCCGTCGACTACCCCGCCCTGCGGCTGGTCAGCGAGCAGGTGAGCTGCTGGCCCTGCCACCTCAAGGTGTGCCCCCTCGACTTCCGCTGCATGCGGCGGCTCACCGCCGACCGGGTGGCGGCCGCCGGCGAGCGGCTGGTGCGCGACGTCGCCGCCCGGGCGGAGGGGACCGGGTGAGCGAGGCCCGCCGCCAGGCGATCCTGCAGTCCGCCAGCCGCGACGCCGACCTCCTGGCGGAGGTGCCCCCGGTGGTGGCGGCCGGCTTTGGGGTCCTCGCCCTGCGGCGCCTGGGCGACGTGCTGACCGTGGCCTGCTTCCCCCGCGCCAACCGCCTGGCGCTGCGGCTGCTGCGCGAGGTGCTGGGCGTCGAGATCGTCGCCACCCCCTTCGAGGAGCGGGCCCTGCACCAGGCGATCCGCGAGGCCTACTTCCAGGACGAGGAGAGCACCGTCAACTTCCCCACCTTCCTCGACCCCGACTTCCTGGAGGACCCGGGCAACGCGGCCGCCCTGGGGCGCGAGAAGCACGAGGCGGTGGGCGAGGTGGCGGACCTGCTGCCGCCTGACCGGCTGGCGCTCGTCAACCTGAGCTACCGCGCCGCGCTGAAGAACCTGGACGCGGTGGGCAGCGGAGGGGCGCTCCCCGACCCTCGCCGGACGCGCCTCGACCTCGGCGCCCTGGAGCCGGCCTGGCGGC
>JAWLGW010000672.1:0-4509 GCA_041690735.1 Planctomycetota bacterium | reverse complement strand
CAGGATCCGGCGGGTGTCGGGGGCGGTCTTGGTGCGCTGCGAGTCCTTGACGCCGTTGGCGCAGGGACCCTGCGCGTCCCGCAGGCACAGCAGCCCGCCCACGTCGATCTCCTGCCCGCCGGCGTTGAACACGTAGCGGGTCCCCTTGGCGGCGATCCCCACCCCGAGGTCGCCGTCCGTCCGGTCGAGGTCGACCACGCTGATCGGCAGCCCGCTGTGGAGCGAGACCACGTTGCAGGCGTCGACCGCCTGGTTGATCGACCCCAGCTTGCCCTCGCCCACCGCGCGCACCAGGTACTCCGAGGCGGGCTTGCCGCGCCCGGTGGGCTTGTAGCCGCCGTGGCGCAGCAGGTCGCGCACCGCCTGCCGCAGGCTCTCCTCGCGCTGCAGCGGGACCGGGGCGGGCGGCTCGAGGGCCAACAGCTCCAGCAGCCAGGGCGGCGAGCTCAGCTCGCCCAGGGGCGCGGGAGCGCGGGCCCCCAGCACCCCCAGCTCGAGCAGCGGGTGCGGGTCGACCGCGACGGCGGGCACGAGGTCGGGCGAGGTCACTCGTTCGCTGGGCGGCCGCGGTTGTCCTCGAGGACCTGGAGGCGCCGCAGCACCTCCTCGAGCACGGCCTGGTGGTGGCGGCGCACCTGGTCCTGCGCCCCCTTGAGCTGGTCGAGCTCGCTGCGGAGCTGCTTCACCTGCTCCCGCAGCGCGGCGATCGCCTCGGCGTCCTGCTGCTGCGCCGCCTGGGCCGCCTGAACCGCCTGCTCGGTGGCGGTGAGCCGCTCGCCCTGGCGCTCGAGCGCGCGTCCCTGCGACTCGAGCACGCCCTGGTGCCGCTCGAGCTCCTGTTGGTGCTCGGCCAGCGCCTTCTCGTGGCGCGCCAGCTGGTCTTCGTGCTCGCCCAGCTCGGCCTGCTGCGCCTCGAGCCTCTCGCCGGTCTCCTCGAGCTGCCGGTCGTGGCGGCGCAGGGTCTCGGCCTGCTTCCACATCGTCAGGTGGGGCGCCGCCAGGGCGCCCCCGAGCCCGACCAGCAACACCCCCAGGAGGCCCGAGCGGAGCTTGCTGACCCCCTGCGCGACCTCGCTCATTTACAGGGCCCGCTCGTCGAGCTTGAGCTTGGCGGTGAGCCGCACCCGCTTGTCCTTGTCGTCGAGGGCCTTCTCGAGGGCGCGGCGGGCGGACTCGGAGTCCTTCATGCTGCCCAGCGCCAGGGCCGCCGCGTGGCGGACGTCCTCGTGGTGCTCGGCCCGCAGGAAGCCCCCGGCGCGCAGGAACTGGGTCAGCACGCCGACCACCCGCTCCTGCTGTGCGCGGGTGAGGGACAGCTTGCCCAGGGCCAGGCAGCACTCCCGCTGCACCTCGACCAGGTTGGTGCTCTGCAGGAGCGCGATCAGCTCGTCGACGGCGTCGGCGCGGGCCAGCTCGCCCAGGTGCCGCACCGCCGCCAGCTGGATCTGGGCGGAGCCGTTGGCCAGCGCCCAGGCGAGCACGCTCTGGGCGACCTTGCCGCCCACCTTGCGCGCCTCGGCCAGGGCCACCGACTGCACCTGCTGATCGGAGCTCTGCAGCCCGGCCACGAACAGCGGGGCGGCGTCGGGCGAGACCACCGCCGCCGCCCGCAGCAGGCGCGGCAGCGGGCCCGGCTCCGCCAGGGGGGTGATCTCCTTGCGGAGCGCCTGCTCGCTGGCGGGCACCAGCGCCGCCAGCATGTCGATGATGAACGTCTCCACCCGGTTGCGGGTGGTCTCCTTGAGGGCCAGCACCAGCCGATCGGCGGCGACCTGCCCCATGCTCTCGAGCACGCGGGCGGCCTTGCGGCGCTCCTGCTCGGAGCCGATCTCGAGGGTCTCGAACACCCGGTCGGAGCGCGGGTCGGACAGGACCTGCCCCAGCAGGCGGTCGCTCGCCTTGCGGATCGCCGCCACGTCGCCCGAGCGGGAGGGACGGCGCACGCCCAGGCTGCGGGCCAGGCGGGCGGCGGTGTCCCAGTCGCCCTCGGCGATCCGGTCGAGGAGGCCCAGGCGGGCGCACTCCGCCAGCCGCTCGTAGACGTCCATGTTGGTCTCGAGCTCGATCGCGTCGCACAGGCGGCGGCACACCGCCGGGAAGAACCGGGCGCGCAGCTCCTGGCTCGCCTTCTTGGCGACCGTGATGAACAGCTCGGCGGCCTTCTGGCGGTCGAAGCTCTCCTGGCTGGCGAAGTTGACCGCCATGCGCTCGATCAGCCGGCGCACGACCTCGTGCGCCTCCTCGCGCGGGTCGAGGAGGAGGATCTCCAGCACCTCGCCGAACTCGGCCGCGCTCTGCGTGAGCAGCTCATGCGGCTTGAGCCGGTACAGGCGGTGCGCCTGCTGGCAGACGGCGTCGGAAGGCCACTCGAAGTCGGGGGGCAAGTTCGGGTCCCTTTCCACGAGCGGGAGGAGCAGCTCGATCGGCGGCCCCTCCCCGAGGCCCAGGTCCTCCTGGATCCGGTCCGTATCCTCGGCCTTAGTTTCCGCTTCCTCGCCCCTCCGCACAAGGTCATGTGCGAGCTGGAACAGAGGGTCGCCCACGAGGACGTTGGGGAGCTCGGCGTCCTCGCCGATCGCGGTCACTGGGTCGTCTTCGTCCCCGGCGCGCTCGCCAGGCTCGAGCTGGGCCACGGCCTCGATGAACCGGGTCAGCTCGTCGTTGGTGACCTCCTTGAGGATCACGACCCCGCGCAGCCGGTAGTCCTTGAGGAGCTGCAGCAGGCCGGCGCCGCCCGAGGCCAGCGCCGCCTGGGCGTCGAGGGGGGTGCCGTTGAAGAACACCACCTCGTCCTCGCCCAGCTGGCCCACGTGGATCGCGACCCCGGGGGCCTTGTCGAACAGCTGGCGCAGGGTCTGCTCCAGGTTCTTGAGCGCCGCCACGCAGGGCTCGGCGTCGCGCGGGTGCTTGCGCAGGCGCTCCACGCTCCCCATGAGGTGGCGCACCAGCTCGCGGACCAGGGGCATGTTCTGCTTGGCCACCCGCTGCTCGGCCTTGATCGAGCGCCAGGCGCCGGTCCGCTTGTGCTGCAGGACGTGGGTCTTCTGCGCCACACCCAGCTGCTGCAGCTCGTGCTCCATGCTGAACACGCGCCAGTAGTAGTGCTCGAGCGGCACCTGCACGGTGCGCGTGGCGGCGTCGCTGAGGAAGGCCAGCAGCTCGTCGTACGAGGGCGGGTCGCGGAAGGTGAGGCTCTTGATGTGGTTGAGGCGGTACGTGCCCACCACCGCCTCCTGGTACTGCCCCTCCCCGTAGCTCTTGTCCGTGGGCCGGCCGTTGAGGACGAAGGCGTTGCCGCGGTGGGAGATCGTGAAGGCGGGCTGGAGCTCGTGCGCGCTGGCGAGGGTGGTGGTGAGGTCCTCGAGGGCGTCGCCGACCACCTTGCTGCCGGGCGGGTAGACCCGCACCACCTTGAGGGCGGTGGCCAGGGCCTTGGCGAGGTCGGGGAGCATGGCCTGCAGCGCCTCGGGCGCCGGGTCGGTGACCTCGGGGATCTCGGCCCCGGCCGAGACCAGCAGCGTCTCGAGCGCCTCCCGGTCGAAGATCTCCTGCCGGCGGGCCCGCACCTTGGCGGCGAACGCCTCCCGCTTGGTGAGCTCCTCCGCCTTCTCGTAGTGGTAGGCGACCGCCGCCGGCGAGGCGCCCTCCTCCGAGGCCAGGGCGTCGCCCACCTGCTCGTGAGCGGCCTTGCGCTCGGTCGGGTCGAGGGCGTCGTAGAAGCCCTGGTGGACCGTGCGCGAGGTGAACTCGAGCTTGGGAGCCCCGTCGCTCCCCGGGGCGCCCTCCCGGAGGACCCCCTGACCCTTCGCCTCCTCGACCAGCCCCCGCGTCTCGGCCTCGGTCCGCGCGGCCTGCGCCGCCTGGCGCAGGACGTTGAACTGGAAGTTGGGGCCGACGACGGCGGCCTCACCCAGCAGCGCCGCCAGCTCATGGTCGAGGATCGCCAGCTGCTGCCGGATCACCTCCTCGAGGGTCACGGGAGCCTCGTCGGGGAGGGCCTCCTTGACCTGCCAGGCCTGCCCGTCGCGCTTGAGGCGCCCGCCCTCCACCTCGTGCCGCAGGATCCCTTCGACCAGCAGGGGGTTGCCGGCGGAGATCGCGTGCAGGCGCTCCCGGAAGGGGGCGGGCGGCTCCCAGCCCTCGAGGAGCTGGGACGTGAGCCGGCTCGTCTGGGCCGCGTCGAGGGGCTCGAGGGCGAGCTGGAACGCCCCGGTGACGTCGTCGACGTGGCGGCGGAAGGGCAGGTAAGGCGGCTCCTCGCCGCTCCCCTCGGGCGGCGCGGCGGCCTCGGTGCGGGCGGTGCCGATGAACAGCACCCGCCCCTCGCCGCCGATCGAGCGGGTGATCAGCTCGAGCGTCGCCTCGTCGGCCACGTCGACCTCGTCGAGGAGGATCAGCAGCGGCTGCTCCTGCGCCAGCAGGCGCAGCAGCTCCTGCAGCCCCGCGACCAGGGCGACGGTCAGCTCCGCCGGGTCGAGCTTGGCCGGGGGCGGCGGGCCGCGCCGGGGG
>JAWLGW010000671.1:0-4513 GCA_041690735.1 Planctomycetota bacterium | reverse complement strand
ATCGGGGCCGGTCTGACGGGGGCGCTCCTCCTGGACGCGCACGGGCGCATGGCCGGCGCGACGGGCTCCCGCGCGCGCGCGGCGCTCGGCGCGCCGGCGCTCCTGGCGGTGGGGATCGGCGCGGCGCTGACCGCGGCCGTCCTGGCCAGCCCGCTGGCCCCCGTCGGCCTGGCCGGGGCCGTCGAGGCCCGGCTGGACGAGAGCGGCGTAGAGAACCCGGTGACCGCGGTGTTGCTGAACTTCCGCGCCTACGACACCCTGCTCGAGCTGGCCGTCCTGTGGACGGCCTGGCTCGGCGTCGCGGCGGCCGGCGCCCGCTCGGGCGTGCTCGACGAGCGCCCTCCCGGCCCCGTCCTGGAGGCGCTCACGCGGCAGCTGGCGCCGGCGGTCGTGCTCGTGGCCGGCGCCCTCCTGTGGGCGGGCGCCCACTCCCCCGGCGGCGCCTTCCAGGCCGGCGCCGTCCTCGCCGGCGGCGGCGTCCTCCTGCGCCTGTCCGGCGTCCGCGTGGAGGCGGTCGCGCGATCGGTCGCGCTGCTCACGCTGGGCTTCACCGCCTTGCTGGCCGTGGGGCTGGCGCCCTGGGCGTGGGGGGGCCGGCTCCTCGAGCTGCCGCCGGAGCGGGCCAAGACGCTGATCCTCCTGGTGGAGGCGGCGGCCACCGTGTCGATCGCGGCCACGCTGGTGGCCCTGTTCGCGGGGCGCCCCGAGGAGCCGTCCGACGACGGGCGCGACGGCGGCCGCGAAGGGGGGCCTCCGTGAGCGCGGCCACCCTGTACGCCCTGGCCGGCGCGCTGCTCGTCGCGCTGGGGCTGCACGCCCTGGTCGTGCGCGCGCACCTGCTGCGCAAGGTCCTGGCCCTCAACGTGGCCCTGAGCGGCGTGTTCCTCACGCTGGTGGCCCTCGGCGAGCGCGCGGGGGGCGACCCCGACCCCGTGCCGCGGGCGCTGGTGATCACCGGGATCGTGGTGGCGATCAGCGCGTCCGCCCTCGCCATCTCACTGGCGCGCCGGGTCTACCAGGAGACGGGCCGACCGACGCTGCCCGATCCAGGGGAGGACGACGGCGATGCCTAGCGTCGACCCGATCGTGGTCGTGGTGGCGCTCCCGCTGGCCGCCGCCGTGCTCGCGGCGGCGGTCGGCCCCCGCGCCAGCCGCTGGGTGGCGGGCGCCGCCGCCTGCGGCACCCCCCTGGCCGTGGCGGCCCTCACCCGGCAGGTGTGGCTCGAGGGGCCGCTGCGGTACCCAGTGGGCGGCTGGGGGGCGCCCCTCGGGATCGAGCTGGCGGCCGACGGCCTGGCGCTGCTCATGCTCTGGCTCACCGCCGCCGTCGCCGCCTGCACCACGCTGTACGCCGCCGGCACCCCGGAGAGGGACGGCGAGGAGCGAGGCGGCGCCGGGGAGCCGCCCTGGCCCCTGTGGCTGGTGCTGTGGGGCGCCCTCGACGCGCTGTTCCTGTCGGCCGACGCCTTCAACATCTACGTGGCGCTGGAGCTCGTCTCCCTGGCGGCGGTGGCCCTGGTGGCCCTCGGCGGCGGCGCAGCCATCGGCGCCGCCGCCCGCTACCTCCTGGTGAGCATGGTCGGCTCGCTGGTGTACCTGCTGGGGGTGGCGCTCCTGTACGCGCAGCAAGGGGTGCTCGACCTCCACCAGCTCGGCCGCTCCCTCGCGCCGAACGTGGGCGCCGAGGCGGCCCTGGCGCTCATGCTGGCCGGCCTGCTGCTCAAGTCGGCCCTGTTCCCCCTGCACGGGTGGTTGCCCCCGGCGCACGCCGGAGCGCCCGGCCCCGTGAGCGCCGTCCTCTCCGCGCTGGTCGTCACCGCCACCTACTCCGTCGCCCTGCGCCTGTGGACCCACACCTTCGCCGGGGTGACCGGGCCCGGCGCCGGGGCGCTCCTGGGCGCGCTCGCCTCGGCCGCCATCCTGTGGGGGTCCGTGCAGGCGCTGCGGGCGCGCCGCCTCAAGTTCCTGGTGGCCTACTCCACCGTGGCGCAGGTCGGCCAGCTGGCGCTGGCGTTCCCGCTCGCGCTGGACGCCGCCGCCTCCGCCGCGGCGCTCGCGGGGGGCACCTACCTGGCCCTGTCCCACGGCGTGGCCAAGGCCGCCATGTTCCTGGCCGCGAGCACCATCGTGAGCTCCGTCGGCCACGACCGCATCGACGACCTCGGCGGGCTCGGCGCTCGCTTGCCGATCACGGCCGTGAGCTTCGGCCTGGCCGGGGTGAGCCTCATGGGCCTCCCGGTGACGGGGGGGTTCCTGGCCAAGTGGCTGCTCCTCACCGCCGCCGTTCAGGCGCACGCCTGGTGGGCCGTGGCGGTCCTGCTCGCCAGCGGCCTGCTCACGGCGGGCTACGTATGGCGCGTGGTGGGCCGAACCCTGGCCGAGGGCGAGGAGGGCGCCGCCCCGCTGCGCGCGCCGCGCAGCCGGGAGCTGGCGACCCTGGCGCTGGCCCTTGGCAGTGTGGCGCTGGGCCTCCTGTCGGCCCCGGCCCTGGCCCTGCTGGACCTCGGCGCGCCGCTGGGCGCGCGCTGAGGGGAGGGCCGACCGTGAGCTGGAACGACGCGCTGCCGCTCCTGATCGTGCTCAGCTCCTTCGTGGCCGGGGTCGGCATCGCCCTGGTGGCCGAGGAGCGACACCGCACGCGCACGGCGCTCACCCTGGGTGGGGCCGTGCTCAAGCTAGCCCTGGTGGCGGTCATGCTCTTCGGGGTGTGGCAGGGCGAAGCCTTCGCGGTGCGCGTGCCGCTCCTCCTCGGGCTGGACCTCGTGCTGGAGGCGACGGCCCTGGGCATGCTCTTCGTGACCCTCTCCTCCGCGCTGTGGCTGCTGGCCACGATCTACGCCGTGGGCTACCTGGAGGGCTCGCCGCACCGCAGCCGCTTCTTCGCCTTCTTCAGCGTGTGCGTGAGCGCCACCACCGGCGTGGCCCTGGCCGGCTCGCTGTTCACCTTCGTGATCTTCTACGAGCTGTTGACCCTGGCCACCTACCCTCTGGTCGTGCACCGCGGCACGGCGGTGGCGGCCCGGGCCGGGCGCGTCTATCTGGCCTACACCCTGACCGGCGGCGCGCTCGTCCTGCTGGGCGCCGTGTGGCTCCACGCCCTGGTCGGCCCGGTCGACTTCGCCGAGGGCGGCGTGGACGCGCTCCGCGAGGTGGACCGCCCCGCGCTGGTGGCCCTGTTCGCCGTGCTGATCGCCGGGCTGGGCGTCAAGGCGACCCTGGTGCCGCTTCACGGCTGGCTGCCGGTCGCCATGGTGGCGCCGGCGCCGGTCAGCGCGCTGCTGCACGCGGTGGCCGTGGTCAAGGCCGGCGCGTTCGGCGTGGTGCGCGTCGTGTACGAGGTGTTCGGGATCGGCCTGTGCACGGAGCTGGGCGTCACGGGGCCGCTGGCGCTGGTTGCGGCCGGCACGATCCTGTACGGCTCGCTGCTCGCGCTGGGGCAGGACGACCTGAAGCGCCGGCTGGCCTACTCCACGGTCAGCCAGCTGGCCTACATCACGCTCGGCGTGTCGATCGCCGGGCCAACGGCCACCCTGGGCGGTCTGGTGCACCTGGTCCACCAGGGGGTCATGAAGATCACCCTGTTCTTCTGCGCCGGGAACGTGGCCGAGACGCTGGGCCTGCACCGCGTGAGCGAGCTGCGCGGGGTCGGCCGGCGCATGCCGCTCACCATGGCCGCCTTCACCGTCGCCGCCCTGGGCATGATCGGCCTGCCGCCGATGGCCGGGTTCATCTCCAAGTGGTACCTGGGGCTGGGCGCCCTGGAGGCCGGGCAGCACTGGGTGCTGGTCGTCCTCGTGGCCAGCAGCCTCCTCAACGCGGCGTACTTCTTGCCGATCGTGAAGCTGGCCTGGTTCGAGGAGCCGGATCGGGAGTGGCCCGAGGACGCCGGGCGGAGCGGGCCGCTGGAGACCTCCTGGCTGCTGCTCTTGCCGCCGCTGGTGACCGGCGCCCTGTCGCTCCTCATGGGGGCGGCCGCCAGCGCGTGGTTCAGCCCGCTGGTGTGGTGTCAGCTCATCGAGGCGCGGGAGTTCGGGCGGTGACCGACGCGCTGCTGTGGCTCGTCCCGCCCCTGGCGCCCCTGCTCCTGGCGGCGGGGCTGCTCTCGGTCCGGCTCCAGCCGCTCCTCCTGAGGGTCGCCCCCTGGGCGGCCGCGCCCGCCCTGGTCGCGTCGTTGGCCGGCGGACCCGAGGCGCCCCTCGAGGTGCCCTGGCTACTGCTGGGCGCGCGCCTGGGCCTGGACGAGGTGGGGCGGTACTTCTTGTTCCTCACCGGCGCCGTGTGGCTGGCCGCCGGCGTCTACGCCCGCGGCTACCTGGCGCGCGACGCCCGGCAGGTCGCCTTCTTCCGCTGGTTCCTCCTCACCATGGCCGGCAACGTGGGCGTCGTCCTGGCCCAGGACGCGCTCAGCTTCCTCCTGTGCTTCACGCTCATGAGCCTGGCCTCCTACCCGCTGATCGTGCACGACCGGAGCGACGCGGCGGTGCGGGCCGGGCGGGTCTACCTGGTGTTCGTC
>JAWLGW010000670.1:0-4516 GCA_041690735.1 Planctomycetota bacterium | reverse complement strand
GATCGCCAGCGCCGTGCTGGGGGTGCTGCTGCTGGTCGGGCGGCTGTCCCTCAGCGCGGGCGACCTGCTCACCGACAGCGAGCTGCGCCGCAGCTGGTTCCTGCTGGGGCTGGGCGGGTTCCTGCTCTTCCAGGCCGCCGCGCCGGTGTTGATCCACCTGGCCCGCGCCGACGACCTCGCGACGGGCGCGCCCGAGCCCCTGGCCAGCCGCTTCCGGGGCGCCGGCCTGGGCGGTCGGCTGCTGCTGGTCCCGCGGGTGCTGCTGGCGCAGCGCCGCTCGCAGCTGTTCCTCAACGTGGCGCTGATGGTCGTGCTGGCGACGGCGCTGCTGACCCTCACCAACTACGTGTTCGCGCGCCACAACCTGTGGCGGGTCGACCTGACCCAGGAGGACCTGTACTCCCTGTCCGAGGAGTCGGTGGCCCTGGTGCGGGCCCTCGACCAGGACGTGCGGGTGGTGCTGCTGCTCCCGTCCGGCGGCAGCCAGGGCTCCCGGCAGGTCGAGGCCCTCGTCGATCAGTACCGCGTCCACTCCTCGCGGCTGCGGGTGGAGCGGCTCGACCCGCTGGTCCTCGCCCCCGACGAGCTGGAGCGCAAGCGCAACGAGCTGCAGCTCCCTGCCCGCAGCCCCGGCGAGCTGGCCGGGGTCGTGATCCAGAGCGGGCTGCCGCAGGCCGACGGCTCCTGGAAGGTGGAGAAGAGCACGCACCTGCCCGAGGCGGAGCTGTACACCTACCAGGGCTCGGGCGGCGACGAGCACGGCCACGGCGGCTCCATGGGGCGGCGCGTGTTCCGCGGCGAGCAGCAGATCAGCACCGCCATCGCCGAGGTCACCAGCGCCGAGCGGACCACGGTGTACTTCCTCACCGGGCACGAGGAGGCCTCGATCGGCGACTTCCAGCGCGGCGGCCTCGCCGAGCTGGTGCGCGCCCTGCGCGACCGCAACGTCGAGGTGAAGACGCTCCTGCTGAGCGAGCGCGAGCGCCACGACGTCCCCGCCGACTGCGACCTGCTGGTGGTGGCGGGGCCCAGGCTGCCGCTGACCGAGCGGGACGTGGCCTCGATCAAGGGCTTCCTCGACGGCGGCGGCGACGCCCTGATGCTGCTCGAGCCCGTGGCGCGCGAGCAGGACGGCCGCACCGAGTGGGTCCAGACCGGGCTCGAGCCGCTGCTGGAGGAGACCTACGGCGTCCGCACCCAGGACGCCTGGGTCCTGGTGCAGGTCTACAGCCAGCTCACGGACGAGGTGATCTTCCGCCCCGAGGTGGAGCTGACCGCGCTGGACGAGCGCCACCCGATCACCCAGCCGCTGTTCGACCGCGCCCGCGTCCACTTCGCGAGCGCGCGCCCCCTCGTGAAGATCCCGGTGCTGGGGGTGGAGCTGAGCGCCCTGGTGGAGACGCCCGCGCCCTGGGGCAGCCGCGTGGTCGCCAAGCGGGACGTCATGAACCCGACGGTGAACCGGAGGGAGCTGGAGGCGGGACCCTTCGTGCTGGCCCTCGCCGCCGAGCGCACGATCCAGCCGGTGGGCGAGGCGGCCCGCGCCGGCGAGGCGCCCACCAAGAGCCGCCTGATCGCGGTCGGCGACGTGGACTGGCTCACCAACCAGGTGGTCGCCCACGGCGCCTTCACCAACCTCGAGGTGCTGCTCAACGCCATGAACTGGTGCCAGGAGCGCGAGGCGCACCTCGTGGGGAAGGCGTCCCGCGAGCGGTCGTACCGGCTGGAGATGTCGCAGACGGAGCTGCTCCGGTTCCAGGTGGTCGCCTTCTTCGGGCTCCCCTCGCTGGCCCTGGCCCTGGGGATCCTGTCCTGGGTCCTGCGTTACCGGAGCTGAGCGCCATGTCCGCCGCCGCGCCCGACCCCGCCCCCAGCACGACCCCTGCCGCGACCCCGCCGGTCGACGAGCACCGGCCGTGGGTCACCAACCTGGTCCTGCTGACGCTGGTGATCGCCCTGGGCCTGTGGGTGTGGCAGGGCGACTCGCACACCAAGTCGACCGCCCTGCTGGAGCGCGAGAAGGGCAAGGTGTTCCGCTTCTTCCAGCCCGCCGACGTGAGCCGCCTGGCGATCACCCGCGGGGAGGGGCCGCAGGTGGTGCTCACCCCCAGCGGCGCCGCGGCGGACGGCAAGGGCCGCACCTGGCAGGTGGTGGCGCCGGTCGAGGACCGGGCCGACGACGCGGTGGTGCGCGAGGTGCTGAGCGCCATGGAGTGGCTCGAGCACCAGGCGGTGGTCGAGGGCGACGCCCTCGCCGAGTACCCCTTCGGCGCGGTGGCGGGGCAGGTCCTCGTCGAGCGCGCCGGCCGCCCGCCCCTGGCCTTCGAGGTGGGCGCCGCGCGCGGCGGGGTGGTCCCCCTGCGGCGGATCGACCCCGAGGCGCCGGCCGCCGTGTTCCACGTGCCCGAGGCGTTCGCGGCCCGGGCCCTGCGCGAGCCGAACGCGTTCCGCAGCAAGGAGCTGTTCTCGCCCGACGTCCGCCAGGCCGAGGGCCTGGCGGTGAGCGCCACGCCTCGGGGCGAGGGCCCCGCGCCGCGGCGGGAGGTGACGCTCACCCGGGCGGACGGGCTGTGGCGGGTGGCCGGCGCCGGGGGGGACCCCACCGGCGACCTGGCCAGCCGGCCCCTGGTGAGCGCGCTCCTCGACGCCGCCAGCGGCCTGCGCGCGGTGGCGATCGCGGCCGACCCGGCGGCCGACGAGGCCTACGCGGCCTACGGCCTGGCGGACCCCGCCGACGGCATCACGGCGCGGAGCGGCGAGTCCGTCCGCAGCCTGTGGCTGGGCGACGCCGTCCCGGACCGGCCGGGCGCCCGCTACGCCCGCCTCAGCGACCGCCGCCCGGTGTACGTGGTGCAGCCCGCCTCGCTGACCGACGCCCTGGGCCGCGCCGCGCAGCAGTGGCTGGCGCCCGAGCTGTTCCCGGCGACGGGCGGCCTGGCGTCGGTGACCGGCTTCGGCGCCAAGCTGGAGGGGGGCCCCGAGCTCCGCCTGCAGAGGGACAAGGAAGGTGTGTGGCGGTTCGAGGGCGAGGCGAAGGTGCCGGCCGCGACCCCCGCCGTGGAGCAGCTCCTCGAGGCCCTGCTCGGCCTGCGCGTGGCCGAGCGCCTCGACGGCGCGCAGGACCGGGCGGCGCGCGGCCTCGACACGCCGGCGGTCCGGATCGAGGTGGTGCAGGACCGCCTCCGGCAGGAGGTGTGGATCGGCGAGCCGGTGGTGGGGCAGCCGGGCGTGCATTACGCCGGGCGCCTGCTCCCGCCGCCCAGCCCGGCGGGCAGCCTCGCCGCCTACACGGTCGACGTCGGGCCGATCGCCGCGACCCTGCGGGCGGCGCCCCTCGAGCTCCTCGACCGGCGGATCTTCAAGGCCAGCTCCTGGGACGCCCGGGAGCTGACCCTCACCGAGCCCGACGGCCGGGTGAGCTTCCGCGCCGCCAAGGTGAACCCGAACCCCGACGACCCCAACGCCCCCAAGGTGTGGCGGGTGGACGGCGTGGAGGGGGACGTCGAGGAGCGGCTGCGCCCGCTGCTCGAGGCGCTCGACGAGGTGTACGTCGACCGGTACGTGGCCCGGACCGACGCCGACGACGAGGAGGCGGTCCTGGCCCGCTACGGCCTCGAGGCTCCGCGGCTCCTCACGGTGGGCGTGGAGGTGTTCCGCGACGGCGCCCTGGCGATCGAGCCCCGCACCCTGCGCCTGGGCCGGCGCGAGGGGGAGCGCATGTACGCCGCCTCCGACGACGTGCCGGCGGTGGGGGTGATCGCGCCCTTGTTCCTGGACCGGATCGCCCGGGGCTTCGCCCGGGGCACGGTGCTGTTCGAGCTCGACAAGTGGGACGCCCGCCGCCTGACGGTCGAGCAGGACGGCGCGGTGGTCCTCGACGTGCGTAAGCCCGACCTCAACTGGAAGCGCGGCGTGCGGATCGTGGAGCGCCCCGAGCAGGTCGAGGACCTGATCGAGAAGTTCGAGCACGTCGAGGTCAGCCGCACCGAGGCGGCGACGCCAGAGCTGCTGAAGGAGCGGGGCCTGGCGCGGCCCGAGCTGAAGGTGACGATCGTGGTCGGCCAGGGCGAGGGGGAGAAGGAGCACGTGCTCCTGATCGGCGGCCCCGCGGGCGCGCGCGAGCGGTGGGCGACCACGCCGGGCGGCGAGGTGATCGGGCGGTTCTTCGACGCGCCGCTGACGGGGAACGGCGGGCTGGAGGAGTACCTGCGGACGCACCCGGACCCGGAGGCGCCCTTCCCGCCGAAGCGCGGTTGAGTCCGAGTCCGAGTCCGAGTCCGAGTCCGAGTCCGAGTCCGAGTCCGAGACCGAGACCGAGACCGAGACCGAGACCGAGACCGAGACCGAGACCGAGACCGAGTCCGAGTCTGAGTCTGAGACCGAGACCGAGTCCGAGTCCGGGCCCTACCGCCGGTCTGGGGCGATCTCGTGCAGCATGAGGGTGTGCCCCTCCGGGTCGCGGATCAGCGCCATCTTGCACACCTCGTTGTCCATGACGTCGCCCTGCACCTCGACG
>JAWLGW010000669.1:0-4524 GCA_041690735.1 Planctomycetota bacterium | reverse complement strand
CCGACCTGCGGTACTCCCGCGAGCTGGTCGAGGCGGCGACCGCCGGGCGCGCTCCTGGCGCGCGCGCGCGGGAGGTGCGCGCCGCGCTGGCCGCGGTCGAGGGCGACCGCGCCGCCGCCGAGGCGCTGGTCGAGCAGGCCCTGGCGCGCCAGGACGCGACCGTCCCGGCCGCGCGCCTGGAGGCGGCGCGGGCGGCGTACGCCCTGGAGCGGGCCTACGTACGGCCCCGCGCGGGCGAGGGAGGCGGCTGACGCCGCGTCGGCACGAGCCTTGCCGCTGCGGCCTGGCGGGAGGATCGCCGTGCAGCGTACCAGCGGCCGAGCGACGCGACCGGTCGAGGAGCGGCAGGGCCGGGGCCGACCCGCCGGCGCGGGGGCCTGGACGGCGCTGGCGGCCCTGGGGGTCGGCGCCGTCGTGGCGCGTCGCCTGCTCGCCGGGCGAGGCGCGCGGCGGACGCCCGCCCCCGCCGCGGAGCAGGCGCTCCCAGGCGCGGGCGCCGAACGCGCCGAGCGCCCGGCGCGCAGGCCCTCGCCCTTCATTCCCGCGGGCCTGGTCGAGCGCCTGCTGGGGCGCGGCGGGCTGGCGGGGCCCACCCGACGGGCGCAGCGCCGGCAGCTGCTCGCCTTCGTCCTCCTCACCTGGGCGCCGCTCGCGATCCTGGCGGCGTGGGAGGGGCACCTGCTGTCGGGGGTGACCCTGCCCTTCCTGTACGACCTGTCGGCGCACGTCCGCCTGCTGCTGGTGGGGCCGCTGCTGATCCTGCTGGCCCGGCCGATCGGCGCCCGCCTGGCCGAGGTGGCCTGGAACGTCAAGCTGGAAGGTTTGGTGGACGAGGAGCGGCTGCGGGCCAGCGTCGCCCGGGCGGCCCGCCGCAGCGAGGCGATCTTCCCTGAGGTGGCGCTGCTGATCCTCGCCCTCGCCCTGACCCCCCTGCTGTCCCGCACCCTCGCCGGGAGCTTCGCCACACGCTGGGACGCGGCGGCCGCGGCGGGCGCCCTCGGCGGGCGCTCGCTGGCGGGCGTGTGGCTGTCCGCCGTGAGCCTCCCCCTGTTCTCCTTCCTCCTCCTGCGCTGGCTGTGGTGGCAGCTGATCTGGGCGGCCTTCCTGATGGGCGTCGCCGGCCGCCGCCCGGCGCTGGTGCGCAACCACCCCGACGGCGCGGGCGGCCTCGGCTTCCTCGCCCCCGGCCAGGAGCTGCTGGCGTTGGTGTTCGCGGTCGCCTACCTGGCCCCGGCGGCGCAGATCGGCACCGCGACGCTGTACGGGGGGCAGCCGCTGCGCGCCTTCCACACCTCGGTCGCGCTGCTGGTCGCCTTCGCCCTCCTCATGGCGTACGGCCCGCTGCTGGCGTTCACCCCGCACCTGCTGCGGGAGCGGTGGCGCGCCCGCCTGGCGTACTCCCGGGCCGGAGCGCGGCTGGGCCGCGCGTTCGAGCGCACCTGGGTCCGCGCGGCGGGCGAGCGCGGCGCGCCCGACGTCGACCCCTCCACGATCTGCGACTACGGGACCGTCCACCGCACCACGGCCCAGCTCCGCCCGGTCCCGTTCGGCCTCGACTCGCCGCTGCGGACGGCCGTGCTGGTGGCGCTGCCCTTCGCGCCCCTGCTGCTGATCGAGGTCCCCCTGCAGGAGCTCGCGCTGCGGGCGCTGCGGCTGGTGGTCGGCTGATCAGCTCCAGCGGCGGAGGACGGTCGAGTCCGCGAGGCCCGAGGGGCGTCGTCGACCCACAGCCATGGACTCCTGGCGACGAAGCCGCCGGCGCCGTCACCCCACAGGACGGCGGCGGAGGAGGTGTGGCCGCAGCAGACCGAGCGGGGGAGGGCGAGGCCGGGGTGGGAGGCGCCATGCCGCGGGCGACTCACTCCGCAGGGCGCCGGTAGATTGGGGGCGTGAACCCCACCGAGAGGTTCGGCGTCGCCCCGGCGGGGGACGCTCCGGTCGCGACCGGAGGCGTCGTCGCCACGGACTTGGCCACGCCGCTCTCGCGGCGGGAGCTGGCGGTGATCGCCCTGGCGGCGGCGTACCTGCTGGGGCCCTGGCGCGACCCCTGGATCGACACCCCCCTGTTCCTGCTCGCCGCCGCGGTGCACCTGCTGTTCGGGTTCGCCCGGCCCACGGCCGCGGTCTCGGACGAGGCGCGGCGCCGGCTGCACGTCGCGGTGGCCTCGGCGACGGCGCTGGGGGTGCTGTCGCTGGTCGCCGCCGCCTGGGCCTTCGGCGTGCACGTCCACCTGGCGCAGCTGCTGCTGCTCGGGCTCGCCTACGTGCCCTTCGCCTACCTGCAGCAGATCGTCACTCAGGGCTACGTGGTCGGACGCTTGGGCCGGTGGCTCGCGGGAGGAGACGAGCTGCGGGCGGCGCTGATCGGGGGCGCCCTGTTCGCGGCCGCGCACCTGCCGCTGCCCGGCCTGTTCTGGCCGACCCTGGCCGCAGGGGTGCTGTGGGGGCTGGCCTGGCAACGAGGCGCCAGCCTGCACGCCCTCGCCTTCTCTCACGGGCTGCTGGGGGCGGCCTACTTCCTGTGCGTGCTCGGGCGCCACCCGTTCGGCGCCATGACCCTGGGCTGAGCGCCCGTCCGCCACGCCGTCGCGCGGAGTGACCTGGGCGCTGACCGGGCACGGCCAGGCGGTAAGATCCCGCTCGTGCTGTCCCGGCGCCTGCTGCTGGCCGCGGCCGCCCTGGTGGCCCTCACCGTGCTCGTCTACCTGCCGGCGCTGGACGGGGCGTGGTTCTGGGAGGACTACGACCACCTGCACCGCAACGAGCACATGTGGGCCCCGGACGGGCTGGCGCGTATCTGGACCGACCTCGGCGGAGGGGCGGGACAGTACTACCCGCTGGCGTTCACGACCTTCTGGATCGAGACGCGCCTGTGGGGGTTGAACCCGCTGCCGTTCCGGCTGCTGAACGTCCTCCTGCACGCCGGCAGCGCGCTGCTCCTGTGGCGCGTCCTGGTGGCTCTGCGCTTCCCGGCGCCCGGCGTCGCAGGGAGGGGAGAGGTCGAGGCCGCCGGCTGGGTCGCGGCGGCGGCCTTCGCGGTGCACCCGGTCGGGGTGGAGAGCGCCGCCTGGGTCATGGAGCGCAAGAACGTCCTCTCCCTCACCTTCGCCCTCGCCTCGTTCCTGTGCCTGCTGCGGTTCACTCCGCCCGCCGGCGCGCCGCCCCTGCGCGAGCGCGCGTGGAGGTGGTGGGCCTTGGCGCTGGCGCTGTTCGTCGCCGGGCTGCTGTGCAAGACGGTGGTCGCCCCGGTGCCCGCCGTGCTGCTGGTGCTGCTGGTGTGGCGCCGGGGGAAGCTGGAGGGGCGGGAGGTCGCGGCGCTGCTCCCCTTCTTCGCGGTGGGGCTCGCGCTGGGGGCGCTCACGGTCTACGTCGAGCGGGTGCACGTGGGCGCGGTGGGCCTCGAGTTCGGGCTGTCGCCGGCGCAGCGCGTCCTGCTGGCGGGGCGCGCCTCGTGGTTCTACGCGGGCAAGCTGGTGTGGCCGCTCGGCCTGAGCTTCAACTACCCCCGCTGGCCGATCGACCCCGGCTCCCTCCTCCAGTGGCTGTACCCCCTCGGGGTCGTCGGGACGCTGGCCGCCTTGTGGGCCGCGCGGGCGCGGATCGGTCGGGGACCGCTGGCGGCGGTGCTGATCTTCGGGGGCATGCTGGTGCCTGCCCTGGGCTTCGTCGACGTCTATCCCTTCCGCTACACCTGGGTCATGGACCACTTCCAGTACCACGCCATGCCGGCGCTGCTGGCCCTGGTGGTGGCGACGGGCTGGTGGGCGGCGCGGGGCCGGCCGCCGGCGCAGCGGCGGGTGGCCCTGGGGGCGCTCGCCGTCGCCCTCGCGGGGATCGGGCTCCAGACCTTCGCGCGGTGCCAGGTGTGGCGCGCGCCCGAGTCGATCTGGCGGAACGCGCTGCGGAGCAACCCGGACGACTTCCTGGCGCACAACAACCTGGGCGCGATCTTGGGGAATCGCGGCGATCGGGCCGGCGCCGAGCGGCACTTCCGCGAGGCGCTGCGCGTACGGCCCGACGAGCCCAACGTCCTCAACAACCTCGGCAACCTGGTCGGGGTCCAGGGGCGGTACGCCGAGGCCGCGCGCCTGTTCCGCGCGGTGACCGAGGTGTGGCCCCGGCAGCCTGGAGGGCACGCCAACCTCGGCTGGGTGCTGCTCCGCCTGGACGAGCCGCAGGAGGCAGTGGCCGCCCTCGGCAGCGCGGTCGCCCTCGAGCCGACTCACCTGAGGGCGCGCCACCAGCTGGGGCAGGCCCTGGCCCGGGCCGGGCGCGACGCCGAGGCGCGGGTCGTGCTCCGCGACCTCCTCGAGGTGGCGCCGCGGCACGTCGCGGCGCTGCTGGATCTGGCGTGGCTGCTCGCGACCCACCCCGAGGCGTCGCGCCGCCGGCCGGCGGAGGCGCAGCGCCTGTTCGCGGCCGCCATGGCGGCGGGGGGAGCGGGCGCCCGCCCCGGCGGGCGGGCCCTGGAGGTGGCGGCGGCGGCGGCGGCGGCGGGCGGCGACTTCGCGGCGGCGACGCGCG
>JAWLGW010000668.1:0-4527 GCA_041690735.1 Planctomycetota bacterium | reverse complement strand
TCGAGGCCCAGGTAGCGGTCCGGGCGGAAGGGGTCGTCGGCCAGGTCCCAGGCCGGGGCGATCGAGAACGAGGCGGCGGTGTCGTTCTGCTGGGGGTCGTGGCTGAGGGTGACCTCCACCGCCAGGCGGTGGAAGAAGCGGATCAGGCGCCCCCGGTGGCGGAGGAACTCGCGCGACCGCAGGTCGTACTGCTGGTCCACGACCAGCATCCAGGCGGGCGTGAGGCGCAGGCGCGCCTCCCAGGAGACGGCGCGGGTCCACCCCTGCAGCTCGTGATAGGCGGCCGACACCGCCACCTCCTCCAGGGGGAGCCCGCTCAGGATCACGTCGAGCTGGCGCAGCTCGCCCGCGTTGACGTCGTGGTCGGCCCGCGCCCGGACCGCCAGCCACGGGGCCAGGCCGAGGCGCAGGTCCCCGGTGATCACCGACCAGGTGCGGCCGCGGTCGCGCCCCACGTCGTGGAAGAAGTAGCGGGCCTCCACCCACAGGTCGAGCAGCTTGCGCCGGCGCCGGGCGACGTCGGTCAGCAGGCGGGTCCGCAGGCGCAGGTACACGTGATCAGTCGGCTCGAGGTCCTCCACCTCCCGGTCGAACAGGAGCAGCTCGTCGGGGTCTCGGCTGACGGCGAACAGGTGCCGGGTGCCGGCCTGCGGGACGATCTCGTGCCGCAGCGGGCCCCAGGGGGTGTCGAAGGTGCGCCACAGGGTGGTGGACAGCGACCAGGCGCCGTGGGCGGCGAAGCGGTCGATGGCGGCGCCGTCGTTGGTGGCGCGGGCGCTCCACAGGGTCTCGCGGGCGCCGACCTCTCCCCGCGCCACGAAGGGCCCCACCGCCTGCTTGGAGATCAGCGACATGTCGTAGTCGACGCGGGCGGCGTCGTAGCTGGAGCGCCCGCTGCCGGCGGGGAACCGGCGCCGCAGGTAGCCCCCCCGGGCCGCGACGTCGAGGTACAGCCCCCCCAGCGTGGGGTGGATGGCCAGGGGCGTCGAGATCCAGTCGATGCGCGCCTCGGGCAGCCGCTCCACCTGGTCCTGGAAGTCGTTGAGCCGCCAGCGGCCGATCACCCGGGCGCCGAGGTCGTCCCACCGCTGGCGCAGGTAGACGTAGGTCTCCTGCTCCTTCTCGGTGAGGGCCACGTCCCGGAAGTACTCCAGCAGGAAGCCCTGGTCCGAGATCCGCGAGAGCTCGGCGTCGAGGCGGGCGCCGCTCCGATCGCGCTCGCGCAGCAGGCCCCGCAGCCAGTAGCGGCCGGGATCGGGGATCTGGAAGCCCGAGCGGTCCTCGTCCGCCCGGTCGCGCAGCCCGTAGGCGCGCACGAAGCCCTCTCCCAGCTCGTCCCCATCGGCGGAGTGGTGCTCCCAGGCGAGCGACAGGTCGCCCGCCGTGCCGCGCCGCGAGAAGTGGTCGACCGCCGCCGCGCCCGCCACCCGCAGCTGCCCCAGGGTGGGATGGTCGTAGCGCGCCAGCTCGCGGCTGAGGCCCAGCCGGGCGAAGGTCCCCAGCTGACTCGACTGACCCAGGCGCACCTCGGGGATCGGCCAGGCCGTGTGCCAGCGAAAGAAGGGCAGCAGGGGGACCCGGGCCGGCTGGTCGAGGCCCAGGCCCGGCGGGTAGAGGGTGAGGGCCACCCCCTCCCCCGACACCCAGCGCTGCTCCTCGCGCAGCCGCCCCAGCACCGACCCCTCGGCCGCGTCCGAGCCGTCGCCCTCGTCCGGATCGGGGTCGATCAGCCGGCTCAGCAGGGGCGCGCCGCGCTGGCCGGGGGGCGCCTCGACCACGATCCGCCGCGCCACCAGAGCGATGTGCGGCACCCCCAGCTCGCACAGGGAGAAGCGCGCGTCCTCGGCCACCCAGCGGTCGGCGCCCTCCAGTCGCAGGACCTCGGCGGCCACCACCATCGGCGCGCCCAGCTTGCCGCCGCTCCCGGGCGCCGGCTGCGAGCGGAGCTCGCCATCGCGCACGAAGGCTCGGTCCCGCGGCAGGTCGAGGTACAGCTCCTCGCCCTCCAGGACGTAGCGCCCCTTCCCCGGCAGCTCAACCTCCAGCCGCACGAAGCCCCGGGCGTAGATCGTGCGCACCGGCAGCCGGGGGAGCGCGCCGGCCTCGGGCGCGAGCGGGATCGAGCGCACCACCAGGGCCTCGGCCCGCAGGTCGAACCGCTGGGCCGCCCGCCGCCCCGCGACCTCGACCTGCCGCTCCCCACGCACGCGGGCGTCGGTGTGGCCGTCGCCCTGCAGCACGGCGACCGTCTCGAGGCGCCGCAGGCGGCGGGCGGCCAGGGCCCCGCCGGCCCCTCCCAGGGCCACGGCGGCGCTGGGGGGCACGGCCCGCGTGACCAGGGTGGTGCGCCCCTCGACCTCCACCGACAGCGCGTCCGACGGCGGGGCGGGCCGCGCCTGGCCCCGCGCCGGCGCGCACGACCAGGTCAGCAGCAGCAGCCAGAGCAGCGGTCGAGCTCGACGCAGGTTCTCCACGGCGCCTAGCGTACGCCGGGCACCGTCAAGAGCTGTCAACGGACGGCAGGCAGGCCGAAGAGCCGGCGGGCGTTGCGCCCGGTCGCCGCCAGCACCTCGGCCTCGTCCTCCCCCCGCAGGGCCGCCAGGGCCCGGGCGGTGTGGACCACGAAGGCCGGCTCGCACCGCTTCCCCCGCAGGGGCACCGGCGCCATGTAGGGGCAGTCGGTCTCGACCAGCAGCAGGGCCAGGGGCACGACCCTGGCCGCCTCCTGGACCTGCGCCGCGTTCTTGAAGGTCACCACCCCGGTGAAGGAGACCGCGAAGCCCCGGGCCACGAACCCCTGCGCCTGCGCCGCGTCGCCCGTGAAGCAGTGGGCGACCCCCCGCAGGGTGGGACCGGGCCCGGCGGCGACCTCGTCCAGGATCGCGAGCGCCTCGTCGTACGCCTCGCGGACGTGGAGCACGGCCGGCAGGTCCAGCGCTCGCGCCAGGGCGAGCTGCTCGCGGAACACCTGCCGCTGCACGTCCCGCGGCGAGTGGTCGTAGTGGAAGTCGAGGCCCATCTCCCCCAGGCCCACCACCCGCGGCCGGGCGGCCAGGGCACGCAGGGCGTCCGCCGTGCCTTCGTCCCAGTGCTTCGCCTCGTGGGGATGCACCCCCGCCGTCGCCCACACCAGCGGCTCGCGCTCGGCGAGGTCCGCCGCCGCCTCGCTGGAGGCGAGGTCGCAGCCGACGTCGACGATCGCGGTCAGCCCCGCGGCGCGGGCCCGGGCGAGCACGTCGTCCCGGTCGGCGTCGAACTTGGGGGTCGAGACGTGGGCGTGGCTGTCGACGACCATGGCTCGGCAGGATAGCAGCGGTCACAGGGGCAGGAACAGCTGACGGTACAGCGTCAGGTCTTCGGGCGCGAAGCCCTCCGCCGCCTCCAACCGCACGGCCACGCCGGAGGGGTCCTTGGCCACGAGCTCCGAGAGGGCCGTCGCGGCGGCGATCAGGTCCGCGAGCTTCTGCTGCAGCACCGACTGGAGCGTGCTGCGCAGCGGGCGGCTCAGCCGGTGCAGCAGGTCGTTCTCCAGCCGGAAGGCGACCTCGGCGCTGCAGCGGAGCCCCGGCTCCGCCTCCTCCTTCGCCGCGGCGCCCTCGACGGGCGTCCGCTCGCCGTAGCGGACGACGATCAACCCAGTCCCCTGGATCCGGGGGAGCACGGGGACCTCCAGGCGGCCCCGCGCCACCACCACCAGGAGCCCCGCCTCCTCCAGGGCCCGCTCGCACACCGCCTGCGCCCCCAGGCGATCGTCGATCGTGAACCGCCCCTCGGAGGCGTCCTCGATGGCGTAGTCACCGAGGTCGAGGGCGCGCAGCATGCGAGCCGCCAGGGGCAGGCGCGCCAGCAGAGTCCGGTAGATCCGGGCCTCGGTCCGCACCCGCCGCTCGGGCACCTCGCACCGGGCGGTGGGGTCGCCGGCCACCCGCGACGCCAGCGGCCGCACCCGCGCCGGCAACCGCTCCAGCGGCACCTCGCCCTTCGCCCCCTCCTGCGCCCTCAGGGGCGTGAGGAGCAGGCTCAGCAGCAAGGCGATCGGGAGCGCTCGAGCGGAGGCGGGCACCTCACCAGCCTACCGGCGACCGACGCTCTCGGCAGGCGCCCGCGGGGCCCGGCCCGGACCCGACCCTGGGTAGGGTCCGGAACGGGAGCGCCGCCCGCACGTGGTTTTGCGCTCCAGGGAGTTGGGAGGCGTCTGGCCGAGGTCTGCGGATCGCTTGGCCGGGACCGGACCCTGGGTACGGTCCGGCTTGGGCGCGCTGGCCGCACCTGACTTGACGTGACAGGAGTTTGGGGTGGTCCTTGGCCTCGGCCTGCGGATCGCGAGGTGGGCGATTCACCGTCCGGAGGTCAGCGAACGGCGGCGGCCCGACCGGGCAGCGCCCGGCTGGCTGCGCACAGGAATCGCCGGCGGAATCGGAGCACCTCGCGCGGGTGCGGGTCTTCGCGAGGCGTGGCTGTTGGACCGTCCCGGAGCGAGCACCCGCGTGAGGTGGCGCGGAGCGGCGGCGCGCGCGGGGGCAGCGG
>JAWLGW010000667.1:0-4527 GCA_041690735.1 Planctomycetota bacterium | reverse complement strand
GGGGCGAGCGGCTCGCCGCCCGTGGGGCGCGAGGCGGTCACCCGGGCCAGCGGGCGCTCTCCGGGCGCGGGCGCTGGCGCGGGGGCCGCGCGCGCCGGGGCGCGGCGCCCCAGCGCCCGCACCTCCATGAGCTCGGTCAGGGTGGCGTGGCCGTGGTTGGAGGTCAGCGACAGCTTGAGCCACCGCACCGGGCCCGCGGCCGCCGCGGCGAAGCGCTGCCCTCGCTTCCCCTCGGCCAGCTCGCCCTCGACGAGGACGACGTACTGGTCGGGGGCGGCGGCGGTCGCGCCCTCCACCCGGAAGCCGCGCGCCGCGGCGCCCTCGAAGCCCTCCTCCCGGCCCGGCGTCGTGAGCTCCAGCGCCGCCACCTCGCAGGGCCCGCCCAGGTCGAACACGAAGGTGTGCGGACCCTTCCGGCCGGGCGCCGAGCACCAGCCCTGGGCCAGGTCGCCGTCGACGAGGTGGCTGGCCGCCCAGTGATCGGGGTCGTACTCGCTGTCGAACCGCGCCAGCCGGTCGGGAGCCAGCAGGTCCTCGCCCGCCGGGTCGGGCCGGGGCTCCTCGGCCGCCGGGTCGGGCCGGGGCTCCTCGGCCGCCGGCTCCTCGGTCGCCGGCTCCTCGGCTGCGGGCTCCTCGGTCGCCGGCTCTCCGGCCGCTGGCTCCTCGCCCTCCTCGGGCGCGGCCTCCGAGGGCCGCGCCGTCGCGGCCGCCGCCGGCGCCGGCTCGGGGGGGAAGAAGCGGGCGGTCGCCACCATGGCGTCGAAGGCCGCCGCCTGGCGCGCGAACTGCTCGGGAGTCAGGTTCGCCAGGAAGAAGTAGTAGCCGCGGCCGTTCCGCAGGGTGACGTAGCAGCGCTGACGCAGGTGGCGGCCCTTGGCGTCCGCCGCGTAGTCCACCCTGAGGAACCGCCCCGAGGCGAGCTCGACCACCTCGGTGGCGCGGCGGTGCTCGAAGATCGGCTTGGCCAGCTCGAACAGCTGGGTGTCGGTCATGTCGCCCATGTCGCCGCTGGCGTTGACCAGGATCGCCGCCGGGCGGGCGCCCTCGGCCACGCCCTGCAAGAACAGGATCGTCTCCTTCTTGGGCTGGACCCCCTGGCGCCAGCGGAAGCCCGGCGGCACGTCGACCTCGACCCCGTGGTGGCTGCGAGCCCGCTCGCCCGCCCGGGCGGGCGCGGCGTCGCTCGCCAGCGCGGCGAGGAGGAGGGCGAGGAGGAGGGCGAGGGGGAGGGAGCGGGCTCTCATGGGAGACCTCCTGAGGGCGAGGGCAGCGGCGCGGGAGCGCGCCGCCTGCAGTTCGAGCCTACGGCTGGCGGTGACGTCGTCAACGAGGCACCACCGCCTCCACCTCGGCGGTGAGGCGAGCGAGGCGGGCGGCGACGTCGCCCCGCGGGCGGGCGCCGCGGGCGGCGGCGAGGGCGGCGCGGGCGTCGTCCACCCGGCCGTCGCTCCACAGGGCCTCGGCCCGGACCAGGTGCGCCCGGGCGCTGGGGCCTCGCGTCAGCGACCAGGAGGCGAGGGTCAAGGCGTCGCCGCTGCGCAGGCGCGCCTGCTCGACGTCGGCCAGCAGCGCCAGGGGCTCGGGCCGCGCCGGCGCCAGGGCCAGGGCCCGCCGGGCGGCGCGCTCGGCGGCCTCCAGCCGCTCGCCCCGGCGCGCCTCGCGGGCCTCCTCCAGCAGCTCGTCGAGCGAGGGCAGCGCGCGCGGAGCCCCGCCCGCCCGCAGGTCGCCGAGGGCGCGCCGCTCCTTCGCGGGGGCGCTCGGCCCTGGCTCGGACCCGCCCGGCTCGGATCCGCCCTGCTCGGACGCACCCGGGCCGCCGCGTCGATAGACCACCCGCAGCTCGACCGTCGCCTCGGGCACCGCGTCGCGCTCGAACAGGAAGGCGGCCCCTTCCACGGCGACCGCCTCCGGCTCCGGTCGAGGGCGCCCGGCGGGCCAGGCGGCTGCCGGCACGGCTCGCCGCACGGTGGCGCGGGCGGTGACCACCAGCTCCTCCACCCGCGCGTCGAGGCGCCCCGGCGGGATCGCGTCCAGGCGGACCTCCGCGGCCGGCGTCCGCTCCCAGGTCAGGCCCAGCGGCGCCAGCTTCACCGCCTGGCGCTCGTCCACCCGAGGCGCGCCGGCGGGCTCCGCGGCGGTGAGGGTGCGCAGGTGCTCGAGCTCGAGCCCCGCCTCCACCCCCGCCACCTCGCGTCCCACCCGCCGGCCCGTGACCTCGCCTCGCCAGCCGGGCAGCTCGGCCTCGACCTGCAGCTCGGGGCACAGGAGGGCCAGCGGGGCCACCTGCTCCCACCCGCCGGGGTAGGGGTGACCCGGCACGAGCAGCCGCCGCTCCGCCGACAGGCTGACCAGCAGCCGCTCGGTGCGGGCCAGGTCGAGCCGCTCGGGCAGGTGCGCCGCCAGCCGCAGGTCAGCCAGCGGGCCCGGCACCTCGACCCGGCCCACGCTCGCGCCCTCGAGGCTCAGGCCCCGCCGGAGCAGCCGGACGACCACCCGCGGGTCTGCGGGCAGGTTGGGGTCGACCACCGCGCCGTCGGCCCGCACCCGCACCGAGGCCAGCTCGAAGGCGAAGCCGCCCCGCTCGCCCACCAGCCGCGCCGCCAGGTCGCGCAGGGTCTCCTCGCCGCCGTCGCCGCCAGGGGGGGGCGGCGCGGCCTGTTCGGCGGAGGGGCCGCCGCGCGGGGCTCGCCGCCGCCTGGGGGGGGCGGCGAGTCCTGTACGTCGAAGGGGACGCCCGGCGTCAGGCCCCGCTGGCGCAGCTCCTCGTGGGCCCGCTCGCTGAGGAAGTCCCAGAAGCGGACGCTGCGGTAGGCGACCTGGCGGCCGTCGCCCGCCCCGTCGAAGGGCGCCTGGGCGAACACCCGGTCCCGCCAGGCGGCCGCCGGCAGCGGCCCGCGCTCGAGGACCACCCAGTCGCGGGGGAGGGCCCCCTTCGCCAGGTAGCTGTGCAGGAGCGCGTAGTCGGCGGGCAAGATCCGCCGCTCGCTGACGTTGGCGACCACGCCGTAGCGGGGCCCGCCGGCCGCCGCCCGGGCGGGCAGCGCGCCGGCGAACCGCAGCTCGCCCCGCGCCTGCCGGCCCGACGCGTCGCGCAGGGTCACCGCCAGGTCGTTCATGGCGTCCACGGCGTAGGTGAGCTCGGTCCCCTCCCGCCAGGGGCCCCGCCCCAGGCGCACCGCGAAGGGAGGCGTGAACCCCGCCGGCGCCCGCACCGCCAGGGTGGCCTGGCTCCCCACGGTGCGCGCCTCGGGGGGCGCGAGCGAGAGGCGCTGCGGCCGGTACACCAGGATCGCCAGGGTCCCGAACAGCCGCTCGCCCTGGCGCGACAGGCCGCTGAACAGCGCGCGATAGGCGCCGGGAGGATCGGACGGCTCCAGCGCCAGGTCCGCCCGAGCGGCGGTTCCTCCCGCCAGGCTCCGCACCGCGCCGGTGGGCGTCACCAGGGTCCAGCTGGCCTCTCGCAGGAGGGCCTCGACGCGCAGGCTGCCGCGCTCGCTGGCGGCGCCGCCCTCTCCCAGGGCGAGGGCCGGCGGGTCGTGCGCCATCCCGTCCACCCGCAGCTCGAGCGGCGCGGAGCGCCCGCCGGGCGTGACCGCGAAGTCGCCGCGCACCTCGAGGGGGCCGCGGTCGGTCAGTACCCGCGCCCGCACCGTCCGCGGGCCGGCGGCCGCGTCCGCAGCCAGCTGGATCGGCAGCACCGTCGCCGCCTCCTCCGCTCCGGGACGGGCCCAGGTCGTGGCGACCGCGACCTCGTCGAGCTGCCACTCCACCGCCCGCACCTCCGACAGCGTGACGGCCGGCCACAGGTCGAGCCGCAGCAGCGCCGGCTCTCCCGGGTGGAGGGCCGGGGCCGGCAGCCCCAGCAGGTGGCGCACCGCCGAGGCCCGCGGCGCGACCGGGGACACCCCCACCGTCGCCGGCGTGGCGTCCGCGGCCGAGACGACGTAGCGCCCCGGCGGCACGTCGCAGCGCCACTGGAGCGCCTCGCCTTGGCCGCGGCCCACCCGGCGTCCGCCGCCCCACACCTCGAAGGACCGCGCGCCCCCGACCGCCCGGCCGCCGGCCTGCACGGTCGCGAACAGGGAGTTGCCCGGCACCACCCGCCCCGGGTGGCGCTCGCGGCTGCCGATCACCACCCCCGGGCGGGGCGCCGGGGCCGACAGCTCCTGCCGCGTCCACACGGCGCCGTCCCCCCGCCGCACCTCGAGGGCCAGCCCGTCGGCGAGGTCGCGGGCGCCCAGCCCGAGGCGGAGGCGGCCGGGCCCCACGACCTGCAGCGGGCGCGCGCCGGCCTGCTCTTCGACCAGCCACACGGACGCCGAGGCGTCGAGCGCGGCTCGTGGGAGGAGCCGCACCTCCAACTCGTCGTCGCCCCCGGGCGTCACGATCAGGCCGGGGGCCGCAGCGGGGGCGAGCCTCAGCGTCGCCGGTGCGGGCGCGGCGACGGGTCCCCGGGCGGCGAGGAGCCGCTCCTCGCCGGCGCGGGCGTAGGCGGACACCTCCACCCTGGGGACGGGCGCGCCCGCC
>JAWLGW010000666.1:0-4527 GCA_041690735.1 Planctomycetota bacterium | reverse complement strand
CTGGGGCCCCAGGCCGCGGCGCCGCTGCTGCTGTGTCCTCCGGTGGGCACCGACATCGGCGCGCTGCTGCGCGCGCGCCTGCGCGGTGGCGCCGCGCCCGACGCCGCCGCCTTCGTGGCGCCCGAGGTGCTCGCTGGCGGCGAGGCCACGCCCGCGGCGGACGCGTACGCCCTGGCCGCGACCGCCTTCTGGGCCCTCACCGGGCGGGCGCCGATCGGGCGTCCCGAGCTCGAGCAGCACGTGCCGCGCGACCAGCCGCAGGTGCGAGCCATGCTCGCCAGGGCCCTGGACGCCGACCCCACCCGGCGACCGCCGGCCCGGGCGGTGGGCCGCGCGATCGGGCGCCTGGCGGAGGCGGCGCGCGAGGGCGCCGGGGCCGCGGCAGCGCCGGAGGCCGGCGCCGAGGGCGCCCGCAAGTCGTCGTTCATGCTGGGCTGCGTGCTGGCGCTGGGCGCGGTGTTCGTGTTCGTCGGCCTGCTCAGCTGCGTGATCTCCAACTGGAGCGCCCTGCCCGACGCCGCCCGGCTGGCGCTGCTGTGCGCCTTCGTCGCCAGCGTGTGGACCGGTGGGGTGGTGCTGGAGCGGTCGGACTACAAGCGCAGCGGCTTCACCGCGGTGGTGCTGGCCTCGCAGCTCCTGTGGGTGGTCCTGGCCTACCTCCTCGACCTCGCCGACCTGGCCGATCGGCCGGGAGCCTGGGCCGCGGGGGCGACCGTGGTCTCGGCGATCGGGTCCCTCCTGGCGGGGCGGCGCGGCTCGCGGGTGCTGGCGGTGCTGGGAGCCCTGGGCGCGGCCGCCGCGGCCGGGTTCTTCGGGGCCGCGATCCGCACCGGCACCTGGTACGGGCCGGTGGTGTACGCCGGAGCGGTGGCGGCGGTCTACGCCGGGATCACCTCCCTCGCTGCTCGCGGCGGGTCACGCCCCCTGGTCGCCTCGTTCGGAGTGGGCGCGGTCCTGTGGGCCTGGGCCAGCGGGTTCGGCGCGGCCCTCAACCTGGCGGTGGTCCACACCCGCGGCGACCTGCCCCTCGACCGGGTAGCGGTCGCCTTGGTGTGGCCGTACCTCCTCGCCGCCCTGTTCCTGCTGCTGGAGCGGCGCCTGAGCGACCTCCCCCGCACCCTGGCCCGGGTGGGCGGCGCCGCGCTGGTCCTGCTCGCGCCGACGGTGCAGGTGCTGGTCACCGGCGAGCGGTGGGCGCCGCCGGCGCTGCTGGCGCCCGTCGTGATCTACGGCGCCCTGGCCGTGTGGGGCGAGCGACGCGACCCCGCCTTCCTGGGCCGCGCCGCCCAGGCCGTCGGCCTGCTGTGGGTGTGGGGGAGCGGCCTGTACGCCCTCGACCGGCTGGAGGAGGTGGATCGGGACCTGGCGGGTCACGCCGGGACGGCGGCCTGGGCGACCGTATGGCCCTATCTGGCCGCGGCGGTGCACCTCGGCTCGACGTGGCTGCTGGTCCGCGCCCGGCAGGAGGCGTCGGCGTCGGGAGCCTGGCTCCTGACCGGCCTCGCCGCCGGTGGCGTCCTGCTGGTGGCGCCCACCGCGGAGGCGCTGATCTGCGACGGCACGATCGGCTACCTGCTGGGCGGCGTCGCGCTGGGGCTGCTGCTCCTGGCGGCCGCCTTCCGCCACCCGCTGCTCGCCGCCAGCGAGAGCCGCCAGCTCGTGACCGTCCTGGTGGCCCTCCCCACGGTGACGATGGCCCCCGCGATCCTGGCCTTCGTCCACTGCCTGGGGCGGAGCGGCTGGACCCTGTTCAGCGACGCCCTGCAGAGCTTCGGGCGGGTGCACGAGACCCGCTTCGCCTACCTGTCGGTGGTGGTGGGGGTGTCGGGGACGCTGGTGCTGCTGGGCGTCCTGTTCAGCGCCCACGCCAAGCGCAAGCTCGCCTACCGGCTGGTCGAGGCCGCGGGGCTGCTGCTGTTCTTCTTCACCTTCTCGGTGCTGTCCCTCCCCGACGCCGACCGGGAGGTGTTCTTCGCCGGCACCGTGCTCCTGGGCGGCGGGGCGGTGGTCGCGCTGGGGGTGTACGCCCAGCGGGCCATGCTGGTGTCGATCGCAGGGGCGGCGCTGCTGCTCAACCTGTTCGTGCAGTACTTCGCCAAGCTGAGCGAGGTGCTGCACTGGAGCCTGATCGCCGTCGGGTTCGGGGTGGCGCTGCTGGTCCTCGGCGTGGCCTACGAGCGCAAGGTCAAGCACCTGCTGCCCAGGCTCAAGGAGTGGGCCTGAGGGTGAGCTGGACCGAAGACCTGCTCGCCATGATCACGGCCTTCGAGCCCGAGTTCGGGCGCCAGGTGGAGGGCGCCGGCCCCGCACGGATCGCCGCCCTCGAGGAGGTGGTGGGGCGACCGCTCCCGCCCGAGCACCGCGAGTTCCTGGCCGCCTTCGGGGAGCGGAATCACCCCCTGTTCGGCGAGGACCGAGCAGACGGCTGCGTCGAGGTCATGCTCGACTACGCCCGGGGAGTGCGCGAGGACTCCCCCGGCCTCACGTTCGACGCCTGCGTCCCGCTGGCCCTCGGCGACTCCTACGAGGGGTTCGGCCTCGACCTCCGCGGCGGCGGGGAGGAGCGCCCCGTGGTCCAGCTCGACGAGGGGCGACCGTGCGGCGCCCCCGTGGCGGGCAGCCTGCCCAAGCTGCTGTTCCAGCACGCCTACCACCGCCGCTGCCGGGCGCTCGGCTACTGGGCCTGCTGTCGCGTACCGGACCGCGCGCTCACGGTCGAGGCGCTCGCGGCGCAGGCCGAGGCGCTGGGGGTGCGGCTCGAGTGGTACGCCGACGCCCGCCACTTCCCCGGCGTGCGGGATGACGGGGCCCACCTGTTCTTCGGCGTCGACCCCAGCACTCGGCCGGTGATCTCGGTGGCCGCCACCTGCCCCGAGGCGGTTCGTGAGCTGGGGGACGCCTTCGTGGCCCCCTTCGGCGGCGCCTTCGACCTGTGGCTGCGGGCTGGGGGTTAGCGCGAGCCGGCGTACAGGGGCGTGCTGCGCTGGTCCTGGTGCTGGAGCGCCGCCGCCACGAAGCCCGCGAACAGGGGGTGGCAGGGGACGGGGCGGCTCTTGAACTCGGGGTGGAACTGCACGCCCACGAAGAAGGGGTGCTGGGGGATCTCCACGATCTCCACCAGCCGCCCGTCGGGCGACAGGCCCGAGAACACCACCCCCGCCTCCTCGAAGGCGCGCCGATAGGCGTTGTTGAACTCGTACCGGTGGCGGTGGCGCTCGGAGATCTCGCCCTTGCCGTACAGGCGGTGCGCCATCGAGCCGCCCTTGAGCACGCAGGGGTAGGCGCCCAGGCGCATGGTGCCGCCCTTGTCTGTGACCTGCTCCTGATCGGGCATGAGGTCGATCACCGGGTCGGGGGTGTCGCTCACGAACTCGGTGGAGTGCGCCTGACGGCGGCCCAGGAGGTGGCGCGCCACCTCCAGGCAGGCGACCTGCATGCCCAGGCAGATCCCGAAGAAGGGGACGTTGTTCTCCCGGGCCCACTGGGTCGCCAGGATCTTGCCCTCGATCCCCCGGTCGCCGAAGCCCGAGGCGACGAGGACGCCCGACACACCGCTCAGCAGCGCCTCGGGCCCCTTCTCCTCGATCTCCTCGGCGTGGACGCGGCGGACGGTGACCCGGGCCCGGTTGGCGATCCCGCCGTGGGTCAGCGCCTCGTACTTCGACTTGTAGGCGTCCTGCAGCTCGATGTACTTGCCGACCACCGCGATCTCGACCTGCTGAGTGGGGAACTTGAGCGCGTCGACCACGTGCTCCCACTCGGTGAAGTCCGAGCCGCAGGAGTCGATGTCGAGCATGCTCAGGATCACCCGATCGAGCCCCTGGTCGCGCAGCACCAGGGGGATCTCGTAGATCGAGGTGTCGACGTCCTTCTCGATGAACGTGGCCCGCTCGTCCACGTTGCAGAACCGGGAGATCTTGAGGCGGGTCTCCTCGGGGACGTCCCGCTCGGCGCGGCACACCAGCAGGTCGGGCTGGATACCGATCTCCCGCAGCTTGCCCACCGAGTGCTGGGTCGGCTTGGTCTTGAGCTCGCCCGAGGCGCGCAGGTAGGGGAGCAGCGTCAGGTGGATGCAGAGGTGGTTCCCGCGCCCGACCTCCCAGGTCAGCTGGCGGATCGCCTCCAGGAACGGGAGCGACTCGATGTCGCCGACGGTGCCGCCCACCTCGGAGATCACCACGTCCGCCTCGGCCGCGAGGGCGCGGATCCGCGCCTTGATCTCGTCGGTGATGTGCGGCACCACCTGCACCGTCTTGCCCAGGTAGTCGCCTCGCCGCTCCTTGCGGATCACGTCGTGGTACACGCGCCCGGTGGTGAAGTTGCTGTTGCGGGTCAGGGGCGAGTGAGTGAACCGGTAGTAGTGGCCGAGGTCGAGGTCGGTCTCGGTGCCGTCGTCGAGGACGTACACCTCGCCGTGCTGGTAGGGCGACATGGTGCCCGGGTCGACGTTGATGTACGGGTCGATCTTCTGCATGGCGACCCGCAGGCCCCGGTGCTCGAGGAGCATGCCGATCGAGGCCGCCGTCA
>JAWLGW010000665.1:1512-4529 GCA_041690735.1 Planctomycetota bacterium | reverse complement strand
GCTGCGGGCGCTCGGCGCGCCGCTCGCCGCGCCCCTTGCTGCCGCGCATGCGCCGGTACAGGTAGTCGCGCACCGCCTCGTAGTCCTCCAGGCCGGCCAGCTCCATCTCCGCCCCGGCGCTCCCCGAGGCGGTCTGCACCTGCACGGTGGCGATCCCCAGCCACCGCTCCAGCAGGCCGCGGTTGACGTGGATGTCCTGGATCTTGCCGTAGCCGAGGTACACCTCCTGCCGGAACAGGAGGCCCCACGACACGCTGACGCCCTCGTCGTCGAACCGGTAGCGCAGGGTCTGGTAGCGGAAGAACAGCACCAGGGCCACGATCGGGAACGCGGGCAGCGTGAGCAGCGCCCGGATCATGTACAGCGGCAGCAGGTTCTTGTGGGGCCGGGTCAGCTCCCGGACGTGGCGGTCCTGCGCCGCCTCCCGCTGCTCGTCGGTCGCCTGCTCGGTCAGGGGGCACCTCCGCGCGGCGCCGCCGCGCGGGGGCAGGTTCTAACACGCTGCGAGGGGCGGGCGCCCCGTGCTATAAGCGCGCCATGCGTCGCGAGGACCAGCAGCGCGCCATCGAGGAGGTGATCAACCGCGTCACCGCCGACGCCTACGAGGGCGGCAGCCAGCGCCTGGAGGCGGTGCTCGCCGACACGCTCTACCACGAGCGGCAGCGGGTCGCCCGGCAGCGCCCCTCGCGCGAGCGCGGCCGGGAGCTGGCCCGCTACGACCGCTACCGCGGCGAGCTGCTGGCGGGCTCCGACGCCACCCGCCGGGCGATCCTGCGCGAGATCGTGGAGGGCTTCGCCCGCGAGGTGCTGGGCAACTTCGACCCCAAGGTGCACGCCCTGGCGACCCGCGCCGTCCCGGTGGGGCTGGCCGCCTTGCTGCACGCGACGTCGCCCCGGCAGCTCCTCCGCTGGCGGCCGGGGCGCGGCGCCGGGGTCCTCGACGAGCACATCGTCGTCGACGGGGAGCTCGAGCACGCCCGGGCGCTGCGGGGCAAGGGGACGCTGATCTGCGCCCCCACCCACAGCAGCAACCTCGACTCGATCGTCCTCGGCTACGGCATGCACGAGCAGGGCTTCCCGCCGCTCCTGTACGGGGCGGGGCTCAACCTGTTCGAGAACCCGCTCATGTCGTTCTTCATGCACAACCTGGGGGCCTACACCGTGGACCGGCGCAAGACCGCGCCGATCTACAAGCAGGTCCTCAAGACCTACGCCACGGTGTCGCTCGAGCTGGGCTACGACAACCTGTTCTTCCCCGGCGGCACCCGGGCCCGCAGCGGCGCGGTCGAGGAGCACCTCAAGCTGGGCCTGCTGGGCACTGGCCTGACCGCCTTCGCCAACAACCTGAAGGTCCGCCGGCCGCGCCCCCGGATCTTCGTGATCCCCATGGTGCTCAGCTACGAGCTGGTGCTCGAGGCCGAGACCCTGATCGACGACCACCTGCGCGAGACCGGGCAGTCCCGCTACATCATTACGGACGACGAGTTCGCCTCGCCCCGGCGGATCTACCAGTTCCTGCGGGGGATCCTCGACCTCGACACCAAGATCCACCTGACGCTCATGCCGCCGCGCGATCCGTTCGGGAACCTGGTCGACCGGGAGGGCAACTCCCTCGACGGGCGGGGGCGGCCGATCGAGATCGACCGCTACCTCAAGGACCGCGACGGCGTCCTGTGCGAGGACGCCAACCGCGATCAGGAGTACACCCGCGAGCTGGGGCAGCGGCTGGTCGAGGCCTACCACGCCGGCAACACGGTCCTCCCCACCCACCTGGTGGCCTTCGCGGTGTTCGAGGAGCTGCGCCGCCTCAACCCCGGCCTCGACCTGTACCGCCTGCTGCGCACCGGCGGCAGCCGCGAGTCGCTCCCCTTCCCCGAGGTGGCCCGCCGGGTGGACGAGCTGCGGGCGCGCCTGCTCGACCTCGAGGGGGCGGGGCGGATCCGCCTGGGCGAGAAGGTGCGGGCCAAGCGGGGCGAGGAGCTGGTGATCCACGCCCTGCGGGCGTTCGGCACCTATCACACCCGCCCCGCGCTCGAGCGGCTGGGGGACCGCGTCTATCACCGGGACCGCAACCTGCTCTATTACTACCGCAACCGGCTGCTGGGCTACCGGCTGGAGGGGCCGGAGTGAGCGGCGCGCCGGGGAAGGTCGCGGTGCTGGGGGGCGGCAGCTGGGGCACGATCCTGGCGCACCTCGCCGCGCAGGTCGGCTGCGAGACCTCGCTGTGGATGCGCAGCGAGGAGCGGGCCGCGGAGATCAACGGCGAGCGGACCAACCGGCGCTACCTCGGCGAGCAGCAGCTGGCGGACGGGGTGCGGGCCACGGTCGACCTGGAGGAGGCGATCCGCCGCGCGGACCTGGTCCTGTTCGCGCTCCCCTCCAAGGTGACCCGGTCCATGGCGGGCGAGGCCGGGGCCTACATCACCGGCGACCAGGTGGTGCTGTCGGCCACCAAGGGGCTCGAGCCCGACACCTCCGCCCGCATGAGCGAGGTGCTGCGCGCGGAGACCTGCGCCCGCAAGGTGGGCGCCCTGCACGGGCCCAACCTGGCCAAGGAGATCCTGGCGGGGCAGCCCTCCGCCACGGTGGTGGCGTCCCGCTTCCGCGAGGCGATCACCCTGGGGGCCCGGCTCCTGCACGGGCCGAGCTTCCGCATCTACGGCAACATGGACCTGCGCGGGGTGGAGCTGGCGGGCGCCCTCAAGAACGTGATCGCGATCGCCTCGGGCACCGCCCACGGCCTGGGCTTCGGGGCCAACGTGCGGGCGCTGATCGTCACTCGCGGGTTGGCGGAGATCCAGCGCCTGGGCGTCAAGCTGGGCGCCGACCCGCTGACCTTCTCGGGCCTGGCGGGGATCGGCGACCTGCTGGTCACCTGCGGCTCCGAGCTGAGCCGCAACTTCCGGGTCGGGCTGGGGCTGGCGGCCGGCGAGCCGCTGGAGACGATCCTCGACGCGCTGGGCGAGACGGCCGAGGGGGTCACCACCGCGCGGGTCGCGCTGGCCCTGGGCCAGCGC